>DAHVPA010000164.1 GCA_027318525.1 Candidatus Cloacimonadota bacterium
AATAAACATATAGAGGTAAACCATGGAACATATTAGGAAACAAGACCCTGAACTGTATGAGTTCATGCATAAGGAGCTTAAACGCGAACAGGATAACCTGGAGCTGATTGCCAGCGAGAACTTCACTTCCCTGGCAGTCCTGGAAGCCCAGGGCTCTATCCTGACCAACAAGTATGCGGAAGGTTATCCCTACCGTTGGGACAAGGAAACTGGCAAACTTGACTACAGCCAATACGGACGTTACTATGGCGGTTGCGAGTATATCGACGAAGTGGAACGTCTGGCAATTGAAAGAGCCAAGCAGCTGTTCGGTGCCGACCATGCCAACGTCCAACCCCATGCCGGTTCTCAAGCCAATATGGCTGCCTATTTCACTCTCTGCAAACCCGGTGATACAGTTCTTTCATTGGAACTGGCTCACGGCGGACACCTCACGCATGGGCATCCGCTCAGCTTCTCCGGTATGCTCTATAACATCATCCATTACAATGTGAACAAGGAAACCGAGCAGTTTGATTACAATGAAATATATGAACTGGCTTTGGAACACAAGCCTGTAATGATTTTAGCCGGTGCCAGCGCTTATCCCAGAAGCATGGATTTTAATAAATTCAGGGAAATTGCCGATGCCTGCGGTGCCAAACTGATGGTTGACATGGCTCACATTGCAGGTTTGGTCGCTGCCGGATTGCATATGAATCCCGTTCCCTATGCAGATATCGTTACTACCACTACCCATAAAACCCTGCGCGGACCGCGTTCCGGACTTATCCTGTGCAAAGAGCAATATGCTAAGGAAGTGGATGGCAAAGTCTTCCCAGGCTTGCAGGGCGGACCTTTGGAACACATCATTGCCGCCAAAGCAGTAGCTTTTAAGGAAGCCTTACAGCCCGAATTCAAAGCTTACCAGCAGCAGGTCATCAACAATGCCCAGGCTCTGGCAAAAGCCCTGAATGAGAATAATTTTAACCTTGTCTCCGGCGGAACCGACACACACCTGATGCTGATCAATCTCGGCACCAAGGAAAGCGGTGGTCCCAGCGGCAAGAAAATGGAAGAAGCGCTTGACCTGGCAGGTATTACCGCCAATAAGAACACCGTTCCGTTTGACACCCGCTCACCTTTCATCGCTTCAGGTATTCGGTTAGGCACTCCTTCCGTCACCACCAGAGGCATGAAAGAAGCTGAAATGAAACAGATTGCAGCCTTTATCCGCAAGGTAGCTGACAATGCGAAAAACGAAGAAGTCCTGACTGCTGTCAAGACAGAGGTCAGAGCTTTGACTTCGCAGTTCCCATTATATCCTGAATTAGGTTAAGTAACATCCTATAAACCCAGGCACCGTCTCCAGGCGGTGCCTTTTTTTATGGCTTTGATAAATTCCTGAGTGCTTGCTTAGCGCAATTATCATCACGCTTTTTGCTCCCAGAGGGTTTTCAGAGGGTTTACAGAGACTTTACCTCACCAAACTCTCTGCAAAGATAGAATCTGAGAAGAGGATGGGATAAAGACAGTCTTGGGCTGATAAGTCTGAATGCATTGCATAATGTCTCATGCAAGCCAGATTCGGAAGTCATCCGGATGTCGATGCAGTTCGGGATTTACTCACCAGTAGGGATTACCTTACCCATGGGATGGCTGTTCGTTTGGTTTACTTCACAGACTAATCCGGCTTCAGGAATAAATTCATAGCTAAGATTTTCTTGACTAAATAGTGATTTTTAAGGTTTATGTGTAAAAATGATTTCTGACCTGCTGGTATGATATTGCGAGGATGAGGATGCAGCCAATGAAAAAGACCATAATAATCATTCTGTTGCTATTGGCGTCAGCGTTGTTGCTGGCGCAAAACAAGGTGGAACAGATAGCCGTCAGCTATGACAATCCGGTTGTCACAAGAGTGGCGATTACCCCTTCCCAGAAAACGACCTGGTCATATTCAGTCGACAAAGATAAACACACGGTGACTGTCAAAGTGACAGATTGCGATGTGTCCAGTCCGCTGATTGGAGGATTGAGTAACAGCAAGCTGGTGACAGATATCGATTTACTTAATAAATACAATGCAGGCGAAATCATCTTGGGCTTAAGCGGACCTTTTTTCATAGAGACAATGACGGTGGATAAACCCTTTAAGATTGTGCTGGATCTATTCGTTTACAAGAAAGTCTACAGTTATCAGGAATTGCTGTATCAGGCTAATTTCTATGAAAAATCAGGTTTTTACGCCAAGGCTGCCAAACAATATGCCCAGATGCTGAGAGATTACCCTCAAAACAAAGATACCAATTATTACTGGGGGAATCTCCTGCTCAAACAAGGTAAAAACGAAAGCGCCATTGCAAAGCTGCAGGCTGTTCCTCAGACATCCAAGTTTTATCAGGCAGCACAGAAAAGCCTGACCAAATTGAATGCTGCCAGTGATGAAGTGCCCATCCCCGTCGACAATACGCCGATTCCCATTGATACGGCTGTTGTAGATACAACCAGGTTTGTAGCTCCGGTCAAACCTCTGAACATAGTGGATAAATCGCAGAAGTTCTCCATTTTCAGTTTCAAAACACTCTTCGGTGTGAATTGGGATGAGTTTGTATCATCAAAGTTCATGCTACAGCTCTTTGCCCTTCCCATCTGGTTTTGGCTGATCATCCTGGTGGTCTTGATCATCATTGTCCTGGTTATCTTTGACGTGATGCATTTCAGAAAAACCAGAAAGAAAAAATCCAAACCCGGCAGAAAAGTAAAACAAGGTGATCTTGACCCAGAGAAGCTGGACCTTGTAGCCAAACTTTTACAGAAAAACTGGCAGGAGCCTGAAATCGCCAGAGAATTGCTCTTAACAGCCAAAGAAGCTCACAAATATATCAAACAGGCAAGGAAAGCCTCCACAGGGAAAACCAAACCAGTTGAAACTGAAGCATAAGCTCTTAGTCCTTGCCGCACTGGTTTTGCTGAGCAATGGATTGGCTGGAATCAGGTATTCCGCCTTTGAACCGGAACTCACTTATACCCCATGGCATTCCTCTGTTGCAGATAATTACTCCCTGCCAGAACCTACTAATCTGCCTGTCCTGCCCGATTCCATCTGGTTTGAGATTCCCATCAAAAACTGGGACAGTTTCCAGCGCTTTGGGAAAAGCCTGTTTTCTGATTACAGGGATGACAATGCTATTTTTCGATATCGCTACCAAAACCTGGGACTGGACTTCTATAACCGTTCAAACTTTTTGCTGGGATATGATGGTAACTTCTTCCCCGGCAGCCAGTATAACTATTTCTATATCGGATTCAATCAACAAGCCTGGCTGGGAAACAAATGGAAATTCCACTCCCAATTTACCTATAACTCCATCCGGGGTGATTCAACCCGTGCCCATGACAGTGAAATCCTGAATTCACACTGGAAGTATTATGGCAGACATTATGAATTTGGGGACTGCACAGCCGGTATCAATTATGAAGATAACATAATCAAAGCTTCCCTGGGCAGAGGAAGATTAAACATGGGCAACAGCATCACAGGCAGTATCCTGCTCAGTGACAGGGTAAATGATTATGGTTTCTTTACTGCAGAATTTCAGATAGGGACTTTTATAATCTCGCTGATGAATGCCCAGTTGGTTACAGATAGCACCCTGTCTGCCTACCATAATCAGGATATTGACGGTCATAATTATCCCAGTAAATACTTTGTCGCTCATCAGTTTACCTGGCAGCCTGTTCACAACTTCAACTGGTATGCCGGCGAAACCCTCATCTATGGCAATACACCCTTTAATCTGAACTATCTGCTGCCCCAAGCTTATCACAGGGTAATTGCAGATAGCGACCATGACCGGGACAATGCTACTATGTTCACAGGGTTGAACTGGCGGGTTACCCCTTCCTGGCTGTTTTATTTCAATTTTATGATGGACGAATTGCGACCCGAAAAGCTATTGCATGACTGGTGGGGTAATAAGTATGCCTATCAGACCGGTTTGTCCAAGCAATTGCCCATCAGCCTTGATGGTGCTAAACCTGTGCGCCTGAGTGCAGAGTTTACTGCTGTTCGCCCCTGGACATATACACATTACCTTCTCTACGACAAGTATACTCATGATAAAAAAAGCCTGGGTTTTCCCTACGGAGCCAATCTGTTGCATTATGCCACCCGTCTTGAGGTTCCTTTGCCTTGGGATTGCAGTTTAAGCAGTTATCTATCGTTTATGAGGCAGGGGAAGGATCCAGTGGAAGGTGAGGATAGTGTCGGCAGCAGTCCACTTACCAATTATGACCAGTATATTGATGAATCATACGATGACACTGCCCAGTGGCTGCAGGGAAAAATTGTCAATACCTGGCGGATCGAGAATTCCTTACGGATTGGCATATCGAACGCAGGGTTCGAAAGGGATCGCAAAAAGGCGGCGATTGAGGCGAATAGTATACGCCGGGCTTAGG
>DAHVPA010000165.1 GCA_027318525.1 Candidatus Cloacimonadota bacterium
CGGACTGCCAGACCATCCAGCTTGCCCTGCAGTTCGGGTATCACCAGTCCGATGGCTTTGGCTGCACCGGTGGAGGTCGGAATCATGCTCAGGGCAGCAGCTCTGGCACGCCGTAGGTCGGAGTGTGGCAGGTCAAGGATACGCTGGTCGTTCGTGTAGGAATGGATGGTCGTCATCATACCATTGACGATGCCAAACTTATCCTGCAGGACTTTGGCGACAGGTGCCAGGCAGTTGGTGGTGCAGGAGGCGTTGGAAACAATCTGATGTTCAGGTTTGAGCAGCTGGTGATTGACGCCCATTACGACTGTCGCATCGACTGCATCTTTGGCTGGAGCTGTGATGATAACCTTGCCTGCGCCTGCTTTGAGGTGTTTGGAGGCTTTTTCTTTGGAGGTGAAGATTCCCGTTGATTCGATTACGATATCGACGCCCAAATCCTTCCAGGGCAGGGCTTCAGGGTCTTTTTCAGCATAGATGCGGATTTCTTTGCCGTTGATGATAATGCTGTTATCGGTGTTTTTGATTTCAGCGTTAAAGATTTTATGCACGCTGTCGTATTTAAGCAGATAAGCCAGGGTTTTGGCGTCTGTAATGTCGTTGATGGCTACTACATTGAGCTGGGGATGTTTGGTCAGGATTGCTCTGAGGACGAGTCTTCCGATGCGTCCGAATCCGTTGATTGCGATATTTGGCATAATGCTTATGCTCCTTTTTTACTTTATAATAAAATACTGTTATTAGCGCTTCCGCTCATTTCGCAGAAGCCTTTGACCGTGGCTTGCATGGCTTCTTCGCCTTTGACCAGCCACTTGCGCGGGTCAAACTTGCTCTTGTTGGGGACGTAATCATCAGGAGAAATATCCGGCGGGCAGACGATGGCGTACTTTTCCTTTTCCCAGAAAGCCTGGACGGCTGCTGCCATATCCATCTGGTAGTGAGTGTCCTTATTGATTTTGACCACGCCGTTCTTGATGGCGGTCTGCTGTTGCCAATCTGTGAGTCCGCTGGCTCCGTGCAGGACCAGTCCGCGTTCGCAGTTGTGCTTAATCAGCAGGTCGTCGATTTCTTTGATGAGGTCAAGGTGCAGCTCAATCTTGGCACCTTTGGAGACTCCGTGATTGGTGCCGACCGAAGCGGCAAAGAGGTCAACATCGGTTTTTTGAACAAATTCGAGCGCTTCTTCCGGTTTGGTGTAAAGCTCCGTATCGCTGACGATTTCGTCTTCCGTGCCTTTGATGTGTCCGATTTCACCTTCCACCAGGATGTTGTATTTATGGGCAACAGCCACGACTTCCTTGGTGATGCGGATGTTTTCTTCCATCTTCTCTGCCGAAGCGTCTATCATCACGGAAGTCACCAGCCCGTTTTCTATGCAGTAAACCAGGAAATCGAAATAGTTGGGGGTGGCGTGGTCGATGTGCAAACCAATTCCGGCATTATTGAACTGCTTGGCAAAAGTTTTTATCATCACGGAAATCAGCTCTGCGCCGATTTTAATATCCTGTGATGCACCTGCTGCATATTTGACGGCACCGCTGCTCATCTGCATCAGACCGTCCGAATTGGCGGCTGCATAACCCTGGATAATGGCGCGGATTTGGGTATCGAACACTACGTTGGAGGCGATAATGCCAAAACGGTTGCGTTTGGCTTTGAGGAAAACATCTTTCATTTTGTCACCGGTCAGAAACATCGGTATCCTCCTATCGGGATTTTCTTGTATTGCAAATTTGCTTTTCCATTCCTTTTTCGTCAAGCAAAATATGGCGATTCCGGATTGCTTCCTTTCCTGCCCGGAGGGGTTAGCGAGGGCTAACCCCACGAAGACCCCTCGATGACCCCCCGCAGCAATTGAGCAGGATTAATTGCACCGGAATGAATAAAAAACTGCAGGATGAGGAAGTATCTGCTGTATAAAATAAAAAAAGCTTGACTGAATGACTCAGGAAAACAAAATAAGCCAAATGAAAAAAGGAGGATTTTATGAAATCAATTAAATATCTGGCATTATTATTACTAATAGTCCCATTTATTTTTTCCTGCAGTGATAACACGACTGAAACAACCACAGTCGCGACACCGGTCATAAGTCCCAACGGCGGCACCTTTATGGCAGCCCAGACCGTTACCATCACCTGCTCCACCCTTGACGCTTATATTTGCTACACTCTGGACGGCACAGAGCCGGATTCCCTTGATACGGTTTACAGCGCTCCGCTCACAGTCTCTTCCAACAAAACTATCAAAGCCAAGGCTTACAAGGCAGGCTGGAACCACAGTCTGACTGCCACGGCTGATTTTGTCATCTATGACCAGATGGAATTCGTCCAGGGCGGAACCTTTACAATGGGAAGAACCATTGGCACCGGTTTTGCCGACGAATTACCCACGCACCCGGTCACAGTAGGTTCTTTCTATATTGGCAAACATGAAGTCAAGCAGTCTGAGTGGTATGCCATTATGGGCAACAATCCTTCCACCTTCACAGGCAACAACGACCGTCCAGTGGAAGAAGTCAATTTCTACTCAGTATTGGTCTATTGCAACAAGAGAAGTATTGCTGAAGGACTGTCACCGGTCTATTCCATCAGCGGTTCCACCAATCCCAACACCTGGGGCACCATTCCCACCACCAACAACGCTACCTGGAATGCCGCAACCTGCAACTGGACTGCCAACGGCTACAGACTTCCCACCGAAGCTGAATGGGAATATGCTGCCCGTGGCGGCACCAACAATCCTGACTTCCTCTATTCCGGCAGCGATACAATCGGATTGGTTGCCTGGTATGACGCCAACGCCTCCAACACCACTCATCCCGTGGAACAGAAATCAGACAATGCTTTTGGTCTGTTCGACATGAGCGGAAACGTTCAGGAATGGGTTTGGGACTGGTATGGCGAAAACTATTACAGCACCCTTTCCACCACCACTGCCACCAATAATCCCACCGGACCTGCCACCGGCACAGTGCATGTCATGCGCGGCGGTTCCTGGAACCGTCCGGCTGCCGATTGCAGAGTAGCTTTCCGCAACTGGGGTTCTCCTGAAAAAGGTGACACCAAGGTTGCCAACTCAGCTCTTGGTTTCCGCGTGGTCAGATTAGCCGACTAAGTATAACTTAATAAGCAGGCAAGCCTATAGAGGCTAGCCTAAAAAATCAGCAGCAGCCTTTCATTCCTGCCGAAAGCAGTTTGGAAGGCTGCTGTTTTTATGTCTGTCAGAAGATAATTTTCTGCATCACCGGCAGCGCTGCTATACTCTGCACAAGCTTTAATTCATGTTTGTATCATGCAGCGCTTCGCATCAGAAACCCGCCCTATCATCTGTAGGGCTATGGTAATCAATTGGATGAGAAGATTGGTTTACTAAAAATAATCCTACCCGGGGTCACACCTTTCTGAACAGGAAATAGAGATAACCTATCAGATTGACGTCGTCATGGTCGGCAGGATTGACCACAATTGGCTGATACTCATTATTAAGGGAGACTAATACTATCAGTTTATTGGCAGGGTCGAGCACCAGCTTTTTGAGAGTGATTGAGCCGTCTATCCTGACAGCACAAATCTTGCCTGCCAGCTTTTCCCATTCAGTGTCCTGCTTGATCAGGATAAGGTCATTATGTCTGATTTCGGGTTCCATACTCTTGCCATTAACGCGCAGGCAGATGAAGTTTTCCATCGAGCCTTTGATCATGGAACGCCGCACTGTCATCACGTCAATCTCGTCCTGAAAGCTTTCCACAGGCAGTCCGGCAGCGATTTCACCTTTGACCGGGATATCAATCACATCGGCGGAAACATAGTCCTGCTTAGCTTTGACAATGCTGTTCAGCTCTTCGGTCAGTAGTTTTTTGAGTGCTTCAAGACGATTGTTGGTTTTATACTTGGTGGTGGAGATGGCATCTTCGAACATTTGTCCTTTGCCTGTAATCAGCCAGTGCAGGTTAACCTTGTAATGCTTGGTGAGCAGCAGTAGCGTATCCAGAGAAGGTTTTATCCTGTCTGTTTCCATCTGCGAAATTGCCGAGGGATTGACCTTGAGTGTTTTGGCGATTTCCTGTTGGGAAAGGTTCAGAGCTTTGCGCAGAGCCCGCATTCTTTTGCCGTCCATATTGATTCCTCCTTAACCGTTCAACCGGTTTATCATATCAAAGGTCAGCTTATTAGCTATACTAATATATGTCAAGTGAAATCTTTGATTCCGACTCGAACAATACCATTAAAAACGGGATTTGCTTGACAGCTCAGCCAGACGGCATTTATTTCAGTTCATGCTAAACTTGGCAGGAAAGGATTTATGTTAACCAAAAAGACCGGCGGCAAAGCTGCAGATTTCCCTATCGAAAAGGTTATTCCGCTTCTGGAAAAGCACTTTAACAGTGTGAAAACCCCAGTTGTGGACTTTGTCCAGGCACAGAC
>DAHVPA010000166.1 GCA_027318525.1 Candidatus Cloacimonadota bacterium
CAGACTGCTGACTATGTGAAGGTGATGCTGTTTTTCACTTATCTGTATGAACATTATAACCAGACAGGCATGATACGGGATTTGGTGGCAGACCCGTTGAATGGCATGGCTTCGTTGGGTAATCAGGTCGCACTGCACTTTCCCGCTCTGACTACCGGTGCAATAATCCACAATTGGAGCATAGCCAATGTGCTGGATAGTCCCCAGCCCGGAAATGGATTATATAATTACGAAACACTTAATCTCCCCAATTTTTACTCATATATCGTAAATACAGATTCCTACCATGACAATCAGACACTCCAACCCTACGCAACTGATTATCTGTATAATTACGGAACACCCTGGGGAGTGGTCTATGATATTGTTTCAAATGTTCCTCTTTATGTATCCATCCTTAATCTAGATAACTCAAACCAATGCCAGGAAATCTTCCATACTGATTGCAGCACTTCCCCTGATGTCTTTTCCTACGAATGGTCGGGACCTTCAAAAGTTGTTCTGACCAATGCAAATGCGACTCCAGCCACCTATTCTTACTGGTATATGACTGTTGCCAATGAGGATAATATTACTCCTGCACAACCTACCTCCATCACATCCATTAGCCCCAATCCCTTTTCTACTTCAACTGAAATCGCCTTCGCACTCCAGAAACAGGGCTTAACCTCTTTAAAGATATACAATACCAAAGGGCAGTTAATCAAAAACGTGACTCAGGAATATAAAAGCGCCGGTGAATATCACATAATCTGGAATGGGGATAACGATAATGGCAAAACAGTTGCTGCCGGGCTCTATGTCGTGCGATTGCAGTCAGGCACAACAGTCAAAACATCGAAAGTAATTTATAAACCTGCTGCCAAAACGAAATAACAGGATGGAAATCATGCAAACACGTGAAAGCAGAATCAAGCTGGGCATCAGTTCCTGCCTGCTGGGCAACAAAGTGCGCTATGACGGACAGCACAAGTATGACAGCTGGCTGGTGGAAGAGCTGGGACCTTATGTGGAATACGTTCCGGTCTGTCCGGAAGTGGAATGCGGACTTCCAGTCCCGCGCGAAGCGATGCGGCTGGTGGGGAATGCTGAGCATCCAAAGCTAATTACCATACAGAGCGGCAAAGACATCACACCCCAGATGAATAGTTGGTGTGAAGGGAGAATCAAAGAACTGGCAAAGCATAACCTGTGCGGATTTGTCTTTAAGGCAAAGTCACCTTCTTCCGGGATGGAGCGTGTCAAGGTCTATCCTGAAAAAGGGGGAGCTGCTGCCAAGACGGGCATAGGCATCTTTGCCAGAGCATTTATGCAAGCCTTTCCGCTCCTGCCGGTGGAAGAGGAAGGCAGATTGCACGACCCCATCCTGCGGGAAAACTTTATCGAACGTATCTTCATCTGGCACCGCTGGCTGGAAATGACCAAAGGGCAATACAAAGCCGGCGACATAGTCGATTTTCATACCCGGCACAAATATCTGCTGATGGCACACAGTCCCGTCCATTACAGAAGCATGGGCAAGCTGGTCGCAGAGGTCTGTCGTTATGATAGGGATGCATTTAGAACAGATTATCAGCAGCAGTTGGCGGAAGCCATCCGCAAACCCGCCACCAGAGCCAAGCACCAAAACGTGATGCTGCATATCCTGGGTTATTTCAAGCAGGAGCTCAGCGCTGAGGAAAAGGCAGAACTGATAGAGCTGATTGACAGCTACAAAGCAGGTCTGCTGCCTCTGATTGTGCCCATTACGCTAATCAACCATTATGTCCGCAAATATGACAAACCTTATCTGAAGGAGCAGCATTACCTCAATCCCCATCCATCGGAGCTAAAGCTGCGCAACAGCGTATAAACAGAGATTACACCGAAACGCATCAGCCCTTTTACCTGGAAAGCTTCAACGGATTTACCCGATATCTATCGGAATGATTTACATTATTTTAAAAGTAGTATTGCTATTGACAGAAAGTTTATCTGCCTCTTATCTGACATAAATCTGAACAGGGGAATATATGCATAAGATTTCGTGTGTCGTAATTGTTGTCTTTATTATGCTGCTGCTGGCAGGATGTTATACCAACAAACAGACGGAAGCCGATGCTGTAAAAGATTATGGGTTTAAGCTGAGGAAGCTGCCTTATGACAGCCTTTACCATCAGTTCATCAAGGTTAGCACTGCCTATGACGTTTCTCCGACAGATTCCAACCGGGTGCAGGTCTTTGAATGGAAGGGGACAAAGCACTATCATCCGGTGCAGTTGGCGCATAGGAGCCTGGACCTGCTCAGCGACTACAGACTGACCACAGATGCAAAGTATCTGAACAGAGCTGTCAAGAGTGCGGAAACCATCCTCAGCAAAGCGGTCAGGTATAACAAAAGCATCTATTTTCCCTACACTTTTGATTACAATGTGCTGCAGAAACCGGAGCTGGCTCTGAAACAGCCCTGGTATTCGGGAATGGCGCAGGGTATGCTGCTTTCCACTTTCTGCCGCCTCTATTATGTTACTCATGAAAAGCGTTACAAAGCTGTGGCTGATTCCATTCTGAATTCCCTGGCTGAGTTTGGAACGCCTTATGCCCCCGTATTCATCAGCGAAGCAGACAGTCTGGGTGTGGGCAAAGGCTATTACTGGATAGATGAGTATCCGCATCCGACCAAAATCTATGTCCTCAATGGATCCATCATCGGCGCCATGGGACTTTATGACCACTGGCGGGTCTTTGGCGACAAAAAGTCCAAACGGCTGCTGAGCAGGGAATTGACCACCATCAAGGACCATGTCCCCCTTTACCGCAACGTAAAAGACCTGAGCAGCTATGACCTCAAATATCGGGAGAAATTCGCCAATTACCACCAGATACATATCGAGCTGATGCAAAACTGCTATGACATTACAGGTGACAGCTATTTCCTGGACATGAAGAGGCAGCTTGAAGCAGACGTGAAGAAACCCTGATTCATCACTATCTTTTACTTATCACATGCAATTCCACAGGCAGGATTGATTTTTTTCTGTATCTGCACTTTGGATACGGGGGATCATCGAGGGGTCAGCGAGGGCTTTCCCCACGATAACCCCTCGCAGCAAAAGAGGAAGCAGATAAAAAAAGGTCCCGCCCGAAAGCGGGACCGGAGTCAGACAAGGCAATTATCTTCGGCGGGGATAGAGAATCTCTTCACGTGCCGCAACGCGTTCCGCCCTGATGATATAGAATTTGCGGGGGTCGGACATAAGGTCTGAAAATTCAGTAGTGGAGCCTGGGACACTGCCCAGGACGTTGGAAGGTCCGGGAGTGAAGGAAGGGTCACTGCTGCTGTAGATATTGAAAGAAGAAGCGCTGATGGGATAGCTCCAATCCAACCGCAGGGCGCTGGTTCCCGCAATCCGTTCGGTCAGGATGGGAGTTACCACCGGTAAAGGCTGCCAGGTACTGGAGAAAGCACCCAGCAGATTATTTGTTTCGTCGGATTCAGTCACACTGTAATCGGTATCGATTTGCAGCCAGGAATTCCAGGCTCCAATCAGGCTTTCATTGTAGGTATAGACGGAGAAGACATATTCCTGCGGCATACCGGCAGGAACAGAGGTCAGATAGACATACATATCGCCTTCCGCATAGAGGGGAGGAGCTGTTTCACGATTGAAATACAAATCCAGATAGTTGGATGTGCACGCACCTGTGCAGGCATTGAGATAGGTGACGGTAAGCGAGATGGTATCGCCGATGTAAGGCGTGGGGTTGGACCAGACGGCACTTATAATCCTGAGGTCGGGAGTGGCAGTAGGTGCAGTCCAAAGCACGCGTTCAAAGCTGTCGGCATCGTTGGCTTCGCCGGCAAAACCTCCTGTGGCATTGGCAAAATTGACGTAATAGGCGTCGATTGTCTTGGCAACATTGGCGCTGCCGCCCCAGACATTGGTGGGGAAGACGGCATTGTTGATAAGCAGATGTCCGTTGTAGTTGAGGAAGAGCAGAATCCCGCCGGAGATGCCATTGCGGAAGGTGCAGTTATGGAAGCAATAGGTCGGGTCAACCACTGCTCCCGAAGTAACATTCACGCCTTCTATCCCCATCCCTTCAAAGATGGCATACTGGGCGGCAATAGTCGAGCCTGCAGCCAGCGTAAAGTCATAGTATCCGCTGGAGGAACTGATTTTGGCATTCTGGGCAGAGGTCCCAATCAGATTGATGCGGGCACCGGCATGGACTGTCAGATCTTTACCGGCTGCCAGATAGAGGATGGCATTGGCGTCCACTTCCAGAATATCGGCGGAGACATCAATGTTGCCGTAACAATTGAGCACCATGCCATTAAGGTCAAGTCTGCCGTCATAGATATTCAGGTTTCCGTAAACGTTCAGATTGCCTGATAAGACTACAGCAGTGGAGGTT
>DAHVPA010000167.1 GCA_027318525.1 Candidatus Cloacimonadota bacterium
CCGCTGTTTGTGGTAATTACAAAGGATTGGTTATCCGTCCCGTAATTCAGGGGGTCATAGGTGAAACCGAATTCGTGAACCTGTCCGTAAACAAGCTGGACTCCGGGATTGAAGCTGGACTTGAATTCGGAGGCAGAAAGGTCTGTGACGCCAGTTATCGTCAATATCCCACCACCCACATTGGAAAGCTGGAAGGTCAGACCAGAAGAAGCTGATTCGCCGGGTGCGATATTGCCGGCAGACCAACTGGTCAGATTAATCGCTGCCAGAGTTCCAATCGCAGGACCACTTACATCATCCAGGAAATATGTTTTTGCTTGAGAAGTAGTATGAGAACTATATGTTTCAAAACAAAAGTAGTAATTCCCTGGGATTATTCCAGTGACAGGAATTGTAAAGGTCTGAACTCCTGTAGCCAGAGTGGCATCATGTATTTGTGTCCATGTAATCCCGTCGGTAGAATACTTTGTTAGAATGTGTTCCGAACGAAGAGTTGTCCCTGCCTTAGCCTTGTAAATAATGGGAGCAGACGATGCATCAACAATAAGTTTGGGAGTTATCATCCTCGCTCCATTGGAAACTCCGCCGGACGAATAACGAGCAGAATATGTCCCTGCAATTGGTGTGGTCGCGTATTGAGTAAAAGTAGTTGTAGACCATCCATTGGGAGGCCAATCCGCACTTTCAAAATCTTCCACCAGCAGTGACGATGATTCAGAGGGTTGAATTCCGGTGACTGCTTCCTGATTACTGGTAAAGCTTGAACCACCGGGATTGAGAGCAGTAAGATAGTAATAGCCGTTGTAATAGCCATCCCAGCCCCAGTTTACGTGATAATGATTCGTAGCTTGAAAACCATCCAGGATAAAAGCGTGACCGCCTTCAGGACCTGTTCCGGCATAATAGATGGGACGGGAATTGTTGAGTTCACCCTGTAGTAATGCATGCCAGTTGGCATCAGAATAGAGGGATTTGTATTTGAGATCAGCCGTGCTGTTGTAACGAAAATAGGTTTCCAATGCAATGGGAACATCAGTGCTGTATGCACCTGAACCCGAAGGATCATAATCCATGTTAACAGCAACCCCGGCATGATAGCAAAGGGTTGCGACAGAGACATTAGCGCTTCCCACCACATTGGGCATGGCAGCCCAGTTATATGTAGTAGCACCGAAATCGGCAGACTGTGTTCCATAAACCGGATGCGTGTAGCTATGTGAACCGCTTCCAGTAGTCGGGAAAGCCCAGTAACGCATAATTTGAGACATGGCAGTTGCAACACAGCCAACAGGAGTTCCGGAAGGACAGAGGTCATTGTAGCTGCCCTGCTGTCCCCAAGTGGAAGCAATAAGAGGAGAAACATCACGAGTCAGGCGTTGGGGATTGAAATTGGAAGGCTGGACAACCAGTCTTTGCCATTCGCTTCTGATATCGTCATCTGCTCTGAGGTGATTGGTGACGATAAATGCCATCTGCTGTTTCCAATTAGTCAGCAAATCTTGAAATTGAACAGGCAGGTTGCTGTCGGTCCATCGAGTCTGGAAATCATAGCCCAGAACAGGCTGAGCTGCATCATCCCCAGCCACCAGGACAAAGCCTGAAGGCATCAGATTAACCAAGTAAATATTGGCTGTAGCATCATCAAACAACCATTTGACCGAAGCTATCGCCCTGCTTTGTCCGTCCCTTTCCAGGCTGATATTCTGAGCCACATTACGCACTTGGGTGAGAGAAACAGGTGCACAGAATATTAACGTGGTGAAAACGAAAAGCATAACAATCAACAAATACTTTTTCTTCATAATACTTTTCTCCTTTTTTCAGTCTTCTATTTACTTTGTAATATTCTTGCTATCCATTTCAGATGTCAAGGAAAAATTCCTGAGTAATAATGCTGAATTGCGTTCATCATCCCGGTTCAACCACTGAATCTGCAGAGAGTCTGCAGAGACTTAGTCTCCGAAAAGTCTCTGAGGAGTTAGTTCAGGAATTGCGAAACAGAAAAAAAACGCCGGCTGCAAGCAACCGGCGTTTCATATTTGGAAGCAGACTCAAATCATTTGAGCAGCATCATTTTCATGGTTTTGGTATAACCGGGAGCATCCAATCTGTAGAAATACAGACCGGAGGATACCGGTTTCCGTTCGTCATTGCAGCCATCCCAGACCGCCTTATATTTGCCGGCAGCTTTGGCGGAATTCACCAAGGTGCGCACCAATTGGCCCTTGGTATTATAAATCCGTAAATAGACATCTCCAGCCTTTGCAGTTGAGAAGGCTATATTGGTCACCGGATTAAAGGGATTGGGGTAATTGGGGTTAAGGCTATTGACCGGGATAAGCTGAACCTCATTTTCATTGGAAGTCGTGAAAACAACCCGGATGGAATCTGATTGGATGCCCTCACCCTGACTATACAAAGCAGTAACATAATAATGATATACACCGCTTTGATAGAGTTGTTCAGAGAAGGAAGTATCCAAGGTTTGAGCTACCATCTGATACGGGTCGTTTTGATATTGTTTATAAACCTTGTAACCCAGCACATTGAGAGTGGTTCCCTCAGGAGCAGTCCAATTCAGGTGCAGGATTGAATCCTGTGCTGATAGAGTGTATTGCAATCCTGATGGATTAGCCAGGAAGTCCAGGCAGAAGTTGTAACTATATGAGGATTGGCTGTTATTTAGCACGAAATCAGGGGTTTGGGCAGCGACATAATAAGGCTGGCTGGCTGTAAGGTTATAGGTTCCCTGCGGCAAATACATCTTAAATGCACCGGTAGAATCAGGCGAGGAGACGTATTTGTTATTGGTAATCAGCTTGATGGAGGAAGGATCTGCCTGGTTCGAAAGGATGGCAGTGCCTGTTAACAGACCTGGTGTCAGGAAATATCCTGAAATCATTACGTCGTCAACAAACCAGCCTGTGTTCTGGACTGAGGCATTCGAGCCGAATCTCCACCTGAGAATGACAGTGCTTCCTTCATATTGGCTAAGGTTGAAGGTAGCAAGCGCCCAACTGATTTGGTTGGTATAGCCCGGTTCTCCCAGTGAATAAATGCTGAAAGAAGTATTATAACCGCCGACGGGATACAGTAACGCCCAGGAAGAACCACCATCAGTAGAGATGCTGACGTTGCCGCCGTCATAATAATTTTGGCACTGCAGATAATGCCAGAAGGTAAGGGTGGCATTGGCTCCGAGAGTTACAGCAGGTGATTTTAAGATAAACATGGCATTGTTGGGATACTGACCGGTCAGGTTTGTTGCCCAGAGATTTGATCCTGAATGCGGAGTTGTCAGAGCTGTAGAACCATAAGTCCAACCGCTGGCTGCATCAAAGTAACCATTGGTGGCTTCGAAATCAATAATCTGTCCGCTGGTTCCAAATGCCATGGTCCAATTCTGATTGACGGTAGGAGCATCGCTGCTGATTAAATTGAATGTGAGGGGAACATTAGCTCCCAAGGCGACAACGGTATCAACAGTAACAGAATAGGCAAACTGTAAGATTTCGCCACCACCAATAATCGGTCGATTGATTATGGGATTGTTCACAGTCACGCCAACATAAGAAGTGGTCAGCATACCGGAAAGGTTGTGAGTTTCAACCATCGAAGTATTGCGGGCATTAACCACCAGTGTTACAGTTTCACCCGGGTCTGCCACTCCATTGTTGTTGCCAAGGACATCATTGATATAATAGGAATGGAATCCCATGGAAGGTTTTTCCACCACCAGATTGAAAGTGCGCTGCCAGTTGTTTGTGTCAGTGTTAATAGTAATAACAAAAGGCAATTGCTGGTTATCAGGACAATCCGCCGAAATGAAAATTCTGTAAGGAACAACGTTTACTCCCAGAGAATCGCCATGTATGGCAGGATAGGCTGAACTATTGTCCAGAACAGTTACATAGGGACTGGTGGAAGATATTGAAGTTGTTATGTTTATAGCTGTTTGTTCACCGATATTATAAAGTTTCACAAAGAGGTTAGCAGTTTCATTGGGTTCCAATACATTGTTGTTGTTATCGGTTACAAAAGCGCTGTCATACATCAAATGAGGAGTATAATGGTATATGGGAGCATTGGTGATGAAGATGGCTTTCTGGCTGCTCAAGGGTGCACAAGCAGTGGGATATTGATTGTTAAATGAATACTGCAAACCGATTGTTTGGTCTAAGTTCTGAATACCAATAGTGGCATAGTTTCCTGCTCCCGAAACATCAGTTCCACCAATATCCACATTGTTAAAGGTATGATATTGAATTTTAATCGGTCCATCTCCCAGACTGGTGGTATAATAATCCTGATTATACAGAATCACCTGGAAAGTCTCTATGGAAGACTGATTGTAACCGTTTTT
>DAHVPA010000168.1 GCA_027318525.1 Candidatus Cloacimonadota bacterium
CTAATTCTCCTGAACCCTACATAGTTTAAATTTTTCCCATCTGTTATATTCTGTCAAGTTTTTCCGTAATTCAACCTCTTTTCTCCGGAGGGGTCAACGAGGGGTCTTCGTGGGGTTAGCCCTCGATAACCCCTCGCAGCGATTAAGCAAGAAATAAAAACTTGACTGAATGGCAGGACAGGTGTATTATTAATTCAGGATGTAAAGATGAAGTATTTAAGTGAGCACAACCTGCTGATTTTCCTGCTGCAATTTGCCATTTTGCTGGGAGTCAGCAAGCTGCTGGGGCTGCTGTTTGAGAAATACAGGCAGCCCACTATTACTGCTGAGGTGCTGGTCGGGCTGATTCTGGGTCCGCTCATCTTCGGCAAATACCTGCCCCAGTTCCAGCACTGGCTTTTCCCCACTGACCCTATCCAGATAACCATGCTGGAAACGATTGCCTGGCTGGGGAACTTCTATCTGCTGATGGAAATCGGACTGGGGGTCAACTTTGCCCGCATCTGGAAACAGCGGGGGCAGGCTGTAACGATTGCCCTCTCGGACATCATAGTCCCCGTAGCGCTTGCCTTCGTCCCGATATACTTTCTGCCGGATGGTTTTCTGGTAGACCCCGGTAAAAGGATAGTCTTCAGCCTGTTCATCGCCACCATCATGACCATCAGTGCGCTCCCAGTAGCTATCCGCGCCATGTATGACCTCAATATTCTAAAGTCTGATACCGGCTTCCTGATTGTCTCCGCGCTGACCATCAATGATTTGGTGGGTTGGGTGGTCTTCACCATCATCCTGGGTGTGTTCAGTCAGGCAAATGTGGATTTGGGGCTGATAATCAGGCTGGTGGTGCTGACACTGGGCTTTACTGTGCTTAGTCTGACGCTGTTCAAAAGGGGTGTGGACAGAATCATGACTTACATACATAAAAGATACGGAGCGGACTCAGGACTCAAGACCACCTTCGTCTTCATCACAGGGATGGTATTTGGTGCCCTGACGCTCAAGATAGGAATCCACTCGCTCTTCGGTTTTATGATTGCGGGGATTGTGCTGGGCGAATCCAGACACTTTTCCGAAAATGACAGGCACGTGATGAACCGGATGGTGCACTCTGTCTTTATCCCCATCTTTTTTACCAATATCGGACTGCACCTTGACCTGATAGGCAGCTTCAACTGGAAGCTGGTGCTCTTTTTCACCCTCATGGGCATAGCAGTGCGCTATATCGGAGCTTATGCCGGGGCAGTTCTTGCCAAACAGGATAAATCCAACCTGCGCACCATCGCCATCTGCCATACCGCCGGTGGAGAAATGCACATTGTGGTGGCAATCCTTGCCTATTCGAGCGGACTCCTGACCAGCAGCATCTTTGTCAGCATCGTGTTTGCCTCCATCATCTCCACCATCATCTTCGGTCCCTGGCTTTCCCACACCATCCGCCAGCGCAGAAAAGGTCTGCTGAAAGTGGTCTTCAGCCGCGACTCGGTCATTCTGGATACGGAATTCGCCACCAAGGACGAGCTTATCAGCTATGCGGGAAAAATCATCGCGCGCAGGCTGGAACAGGATACGGCAACTGTGCTGGAAGAAATCAACAAACGCGAAGAACAGATGAGCACCGCCATGGGCAAGGGAGTAGCCTTCCCGCATGCCAGACTGCAGGGCATCAGCCATCCGCTGGTCTTTGTGGTGCGCAACAAGCTGGGTTTGGAATGGGACAGTCCCGATAACCTGCAAATCCACTGGGTATTCTTTATCATTACTCCCGAATCCAATCCCTCGGCACAGATTCACATCCTGCAGATGCTTGCCAAGACGCTGGGCAGCCAGGACCTGGTGCATCAGATTGAGGTTACCGCCAATCCGCATGAAGTCTGGGATGTGGTTGCCACCAACCTGGAAAACTGCCAGGACTGCGTCCTGCCGGCTTGAGAGGCTTACAGAATAAATCGGATAAACAGACTCCAAAGAAAACAGCCGGGACTAAACACCGGCTGTTTCTTTTTCTATAAGGAGATGTTTGGGGTTATTTCATGAGGACGAGTTTGGCAGAAGCGTTGTAAGAACCGGCTTTCATTTTAAGGAAATAGATGCCGCTGCTGACATTGCGTCCGCCGTTGTCTCTGCCGTTCCATTTGTAGGAGTAAGAACCGGATTTCAGAGTTCCATCCGCCAGGGTCTTGACTTTCTGACCCAGCAGATTATAGATTTCCAGCTTCACTGAGCCGGTTTCCTTCAAGCTGAAGGAAACAGTGGTTTCCGGATTGAAGGGATTGGGATAGATGCTCCTCAAAGCTGTGGCAGCCACGGGAGTATCGGCAGGATTGGCAACGGGAAGAGCCACTGCATTCACAGGAACGGAAAGCACGGGATTGGCGGGGTCGTCGGAATTGATATTGAGGACATCGCCATAGGTGCCATCCTGCGGAGGGAAGACCATTACGTCAAAGTTCATGGAATTTCCCGCCGGAATCACGAAATTGACCATTGTGCCATATTCCTGAGCATCGGAAACTTTCACCTTGAAGATATCGGTGCCGGCAAGGGTGCCAATCATGGTGGCGGTGCCGTTGTTGGTGATGCTGAAAGGCAGGGACTGAAAATCGGCTGCCAGGTGAGAACCGAAATCAAGGGAGGGCGCTCCAAGACTGATGGAAGGCGTGCCGCCCGCATTTCCCGAGCCGGGGAATACAATATCATCCACCCAGGCACAGTCTGAGCCGCTGGAGACGATGTTATCCTTGATGTATTCCCATTTGAAGGTATTGTTTCCGGCTGGAACAGCATAGGTTTCCTGCGACCAGTCGATGTTTCCGGACCACTGTCCGACCATTGTGTCATTCACATAAAACTTCAGGAAATCATAGTTTGCTTCGGAAGAGACTTTCTTCCAGAATGTGATATTTCCGGAAGCATTATTGAGGGTGAAGACAGTCATGGAAGTGGTCTGGGTATGTGTGATGACGGCAGATTTGGCAGCAGGTGCAGCAGCATGGAAAGTAGCGCTGTCAATGCTCCAGTCTCCGCCTGCAAAAGTCCAGGGGAAAGCTGTGAAGTTACCGCTGTCAAAGGACTCCATCATCAGTCCGATATAGCTGGAAATGTTCTGGAAAATGGAATATTCACCCGCCATACCCATAAGCATAAACTGGGCAAGGGTTCCGGAAGGCACCTGTGAGCTGAAGGTCAACTCAAAGGTTGCATCCACTGTGCTGCCGGCAGGGACACTGGCAAAGCTGGTCTGAATGGGTGAAAGCAGGTAATAGACCTGATTGTTGACCAGCAGAGAGCAAAGCAGATTGGCTGCCGGGGCATGACCGCTATTTGTGATGGGAATGGAGAGCAGGACTGTCTCGCCGGAATCGATGCGTCCGTTGGAGTTGCCCTGGGTGTCATTGACTGTCAGAGCTCCAAGGCTGAAAGCAGGAGCATTGAGGACTAAAGTTACATTGTATTCCCACATCACACTGCCGTTGCGGGTAATAATCACATGGATGATAGCTTCATGCTGGTCGGGCACATTATTGGCAATCATGATGGAAAAGCCGTTGACGCTTGTGCTGTTGCCGCCGGCTGGAATATCGGTATAGGCGCAGTTGTTGTCCACAATCGTGATGTAGTTGTCGGTGGAGCTGATGGTGGCTACTAATGAGTCAGCAGGAGCATTTCCGACATTGTTCAGAGTAAGGTCGTAATATACCGTTTCGCCTGATTCGGGCAGGTTGTTTCCACCGTCAGTCACGACCTGATTGCCGACCTGGACATAGGGTCCGTTGGCATTCTGGACATGTACTGTGCCAATATAGGTTACTTTGTTAAAACCTGTGATGGTCAGGGTCAGGTCCATGGGTTCGGTCGGAACCACGGAAAGATTCATAACAGCCGTTCCTGAAGCATCCGTCAGGGCAGTCCCATAAACAGTTCCGCCGGCATAAAGGGTTGCCCAGGAATTGGGAGCAGCCTGCACCGTGAAGGTAAGTGAGCCCAGGTTCAGGATGGGATTGAAGTTTACCGTCATGGGCTGGGGATTGACTGTCCGCACCTGCAGAGAAGCATCACCAAAGATGTGCCAAGTCTTATACATATTGATGCCATCAGTGCCATATACTTCTATCATCTTGGATGAACCGTTGAAAAACAGTCCGCCGATGGTGTTCTTCTGGTTGGTGGTAAGCAGGTCGGTTATCTCATCCTGGGCACGCATGGGTGAATTCCAGGACTGGTTGATGGTGGATCCGTAAAAGACCATAGCACCGCGGGGATTTCCCGTCACGGAATCCCTAGCGCGCAGCCAGGCTTCGGCAAAACAGGTCTGGCTTACAAAATTGCCGTTTACGCAGGCAACTGAGACGATAAAGG
>DAHVPA010000169.1 GCA_027318525.1 Candidatus Cloacimonadota bacterium
CTGCAGGCATACAGGCATTTGCAGGGATTGGAAGAAGTCCCCATTCTCAAAGCCTTCTTCAATTCCGACACGGAGTTCATCATTTCTCAACTCAACGACTTGAAAACCCAGAGTGAACTCGACTCTTACTTCTATTATCTTATGTATTTTGTTCAGCTTTTCCCGGGACTTTCCCTCAGCAGACTCTCTGAAGACATTCAGGAAGCAATAACACTATATACTTATAAACCTTTGAAATATCTGCTGGATAACCTCAATCCGCCTGAAAACAGCACCTCACGCTGGCTTGATTTGATAAATCAAATAGCTGCCTGCACCACCAGGAAAGAGATTGCCTCCATGGTCCTGACGGCGATGCGTAAATTGCTTAAGGCAGATAAATATGTTTATTTCAGTTATGATAACAACAGCCTAAAACCAGGATTGGCTCTGGATGAGGAGGGAAAAGCCATTCTGCCGGAACAGCTTCTATTTAGCCAAGGCGTCCTGAATCACATTGTTGAATTGCCGGGTTTCTTTCATATCAACACAATCTGGCAGCATTTGGACACCAATTCCCATGCCAGTGTGCTAGGACTGGGGCTGAACACAGTCTGCGGATATGTCTACAAGCAGGCAGGCACTCTGAAAGACCTTTTCTATTGCGATTCCAAAGCAGACAACGAATTGGAAACCGGAGTCAGCGAAGCCTGTGAACTGCTGTTTTATATTGCAGAAAACGCCTTGAACAAACTCGATACTGCTGCTTGCGATATTGATAAAGCGACAGTAATGGGACTCTCAGAAGAGGACTATACTTCCCA
Source organism: Candidatus Cloacimonadota bacterium (assembly GCA_027318525.1). Lineage (GTDB taxonomy): Bacteria > Cloacimonadota > Cloacimonadia > Cloacimonadales > Cloacimonadaceae > UBA5614. The sequence continues at coordinate 804 of DAHVPA010000169.1, forward strand.
GACCATGATCGGCAGAAGCAAGGTTATGCGCGAGGTTTATACCAAAATCACTCTGGTGGGAAGCCATAACGTCAATGTTCTGATAACAGGTCCCACCGGCAGTGGCAAAGAGCTCGTAGCCCGAGAAATCCACCGGCATTATACAGCCGAAAGCCAAAGCAGCACAAAGACACCCTTTGTTGCAGTCAACTGCGCAGCCATCCCTGAACAACTGCTGGAATCGGAGCTGTTCGGCTACCGTAAAGGCGCTTTCACAGGTGCTGTCATGGACAAGAAAGGTAAATTGCTCTTGGCTGATAATGGCACCATCTTTTTGGATGAGATAGGTGAAATGCCTTTGCTGCTGCAATCCAAACTTCTCAGGGCTATTCAGGATAAGGTGATCACGCCTTTGGGAAGTGACCAGGATGTCCCTGTCAATGTCAGGATTATTGCTGCCTCCAATCAGAATCTGGAAGATATGGTGGCAAAGAATCTGTTCAGAGCGGATTTATTTTACAGACTCAAAGTTATGACTATCGAGTTACCGCCTCTTTCCGAACGCAAAGACGACATCCCATTGCTGGCAATGGCTTTCCTGAAAAGATTCAATGAAAAATTCAAAAAGCAGATCAAAGGATTTCAACCGACTGCTCTGACTTATCTGCAGCAGCATGAATGGAAAGGTAATGTGCGCGAACTGGAAAACGAGATGGAGAGAGCCGTTCTGCTTTGTAACAAGGAATATCTGGGTATCGAGGAATTCAATGCGGAAGCTGATAATGCCACCGGATCAATCTACCGCAATCTGCCTTTGGAATGGCAGCAGTTTAAAAAGTATAAGCAGAGAATCGAAAACGAACTGGAACGGCGTTATATCAATCTGCTGCTCCAGGAATCCGGTGATAATATCATGACTGCCAGCAAGCTCGGCAATCTCGACCGCATGCAGGTCTACCGTTTACTCAAAAAGAAACAGGACTAATTCAGATACAGATAACGCTTTATCTTTTGCGTCGGAGTCTTCTCAAAAGGCTCCTTTTGCTCTATTATCTTATGGATGCGGGAAAAGGTTGAGATGTTTTTGTTGACCTGATTCCTGATATCTTCCAGCACTTCCTGCAGCTTTTTCTCTGAAACAATGCTGTTTTGTTTACTGACTGCATGTGTTTTTTCCAGCCATTCATAATTCAGAAACACCCGGGCGGTTATCTTGCCGTCCGCTTCATACACCATTGATTCCAGCACGCTTTCGTGTTCATTGAGGATGGATTCCAGCTCTTCGGGATAGATATTTTCCCCGCTGGGACCGATGATGACGTTCTTAATCCTGCCTTTAATGTAGAGGAAGTTTTTGCTTTTGATGACTCCCAAATCCCCTGTCTTGAACCATCCGTCCTCCGTAAAGGCAGCTTCCGTTCTTTCCTTATCCTTGTAATAGCCTTTCATGACGGTGGCACCCCGCACCTGTATTTCTCCTTCGCGGGTCTTGGGATCGGGATTATCTATCCTTACATCTATCCCCGGTATGGTAAATCCGGTTGCCCTGAACCTGACCAGAGACGGCGTGCAGCCTGCAATCAGGGGTGAAGTCTCCGTCAGACCATAGCCGATGGCATAGGGAAAGCCGGCTTCAAAGAGGAATTTTTCCACATCGGGAGAGAGCAAAGCCCCGCCGATACCGAAGAAATGCAGCTTGCCGCCGAAGGTCTTCATCAGCTTTTTGCCGGCTATCTTATGCAGCAGCTTGCGGGTGGGCGGAAGTTTATACAGTTCCTTAAACAGCGGATTACCCGTCAATTGCGGATAGACCTGCAGCTTGAATATCTTTTCAATCACCAGCGGCACGGTCAATATCATGGTGGGTCTGATTTTCTGCATGGCAGGAACCAGCACTCTGGCAGTGGGTGGCTTATCCAGATAATAGATGCTGGCGCCGGTCAGCATGGGAATAATGAAGCCGATGGTGCATTCGTAGGTATGTGAAAGCGGCAGAATGGAGATTAACCTGTCATGTTCATCCACTTTCTGCACCTGCGTTACGGTGATGTAAGCATCATAAACCAGGTTCTTATGGCTCAGCATCACGCCTTTGGAACTGCCCGTCGTGCCTGATGTATAAATGATTGCCGCCAGGTCATCTTCCTGCACTTCAGCTTTGTTCAAGCCTATTGCCTGCATGGCTTTGGCTTTCAGCTTGTTGAGGTCATATTTGCGTTCCTGGATGAATTCTTTCAGATTGTCCTTCGGGATGTCCGGCTTAATCATGCTGAAGTCGTCTATGAGCACCATCAAAGGTCGGTTATCAAAGTCTGCATACCCGATTTTCTCAAATTGTGCAGCGGAGACAAAGACCATTTTACTGCCTGAATGTTTGATAATCTGCAGGATTTCGTTATTGTGAAAGTCGGTCAGAATCGGGACTACGACTGCTCCCATACCGGTGATTGCCAGATATGTGATGCCCCATTGCGGCATGTTTTGACTCAGGATTGCCACTCTGTCGCCTTTGACAATGCCTTGTGATTGCATCATAATCACCAGTTCATCCAGCTGTTTCTTAACGTCCTGATAGGTCCAGGGCGAGTCATCCACCATGGATAGAGCAGGTCTCTGAGGAAAGGCGCGGCAAGTCCGTTCAATCATTTCCGGCAGAGTAAACTTTTTCAGATTCTCCATTCAATTCTCCTGTATGTAAGGATGCTCTGCAGCGGCAATAAGTCAAGACAAATCATCCTCAATCCCATCCCGGCGCTTACTCTATCCAATCTCCCTCCTATCCGGGGAGAATCTCCGTGTTTCGTAGGTGTTTCCTCGGACTATCGTCGGACTAAGTCCGAGGAAAGTCCGATCAACCTCCGGTCAAATACCGGGAATCTCAGGAGATATACCCCGGAAAGAATCAGGAAATTGGTCTGTTTACCGGCAAATCCCTGCTGGATGGAAAGAGATTGACAAAAAAGGCACCTCTTTATTCTGAATACTAATCACTTGATAGTGAAAATAATTACCCCATGGAGGTCCATATATGAAAAGAGTCATGATTGTTGCAGTCGCCCTTCTGGTGCTGCTTGCCATTATCGGATGCGCCAAGACCAAGGTCACCCGCCTTGACCCCAACACCCAGACCGACCTGAGCGGACGCTGGAATGATACAGACGCCAATCTGGTCGCTACTGAAATGATGAAAGACGTGCTCTCCCGTCCCTGGTATAGCGACTTTCTCAAAGCTGAAGGACGCGATCCCGTTATTATCGTCGGTAATGTGCGTAATATGACCACTGAGCATATCGACAGTGAAGTCTTTATCAATGATATCGAACGCGAACTCATCAACAGCGGCATGGTCAGATTCGTCGCTTCTCCTGAAGAAAGAAAGGAAATCCGCGCCGAACTTGCCAGCCAACAGGAATACGCTTCCACCGAGACCATGAAGAAAATCCGCGAGGAAACCGGGGCTGACTTCATGATGCAAGGCAGCATCAAGGTCATTCTGGATGCCCAGGACAAGGTTGTCGTCAAGTTTTACCAGACAGACCTGCAGCTCATTGAACTGCAATCCACGGAAAAGGTC
>DAHVPA010000016.1 GCA_027318525.1 Candidatus Cloacimonadota bacterium
ATAAATATTTTGCAACTCGGTCAAGAGTTCTTTTTCATTCACTGCCTTGAGAAAACCTACCACATATCCGGAAAGCAAGGCTGACGTCTTGGCTGCATTGCTCAATCGGGCAAACAAATACCCCGGAAACATTGGTTTGGTGAAGGTAACTTTTCTATATTGATAGTGCCTGACACTATCCAGCAAAGGCAAATAGTAGAAAATGGCAGACCTTTGCAGGTAAGTGGCGAGTTTCTTCTCACATTGAGGTTTGGTATGGATTACATGCCACTTTTCATCTGCACAGCCAGCTTCCAGCTTACCAAAAAGTTCAACTGCAGCAACAGGTTTGTGTGTAGCCAGGTAAACTCCGTTAAGAATTAAAGCACTTCGATATTATTGCCGGTCAATTGTTTGCAGGCATTGCGGGTATCAAGAATTGCAACCCCGCTTTGAGCCAGCAGATGGTAATCAAGTTTGGAATGGTCAGTAATTATGATAATGAGGTCATATTTCTTAAGATTACCAAGCTGGGTAGTCTTGTATAACTTACCGTTTTTCTCGTTGTGAAATTCATCCACATAAGGATCATGTATATCAAACTCGGCATTGTATCTCTCAAGCTCGATAATCACACCTTCAATCGGAGACTCACGCATATCGCGGATATCTTTTTTATAGGCTGCACCAATCAGAAGCAGTTTGGCACGGGAGATGGAAATCCCTTTTTTGTTTAATATCTTGTTTGCCCGGATAACTACATATTCAGGCATGGCAATATTAATCTCACCGGCAAGCTCAATCAATCTGGTATGAAAATCATACTCACGGGCTTTCCAGGTAAGATAAAACGGATCAATCGGAATGCAGTGTCCGCCTACACCGGGTCCCGGATAAAATGCCATGAATCCATAAGGCTTGGTTTTTGCAGCATCAATCACTTCCCAGATGCTGATGCCCATGCGCTCGCAAAGGACTGTCATTTCATTGGCAAGGGCTATGTTGATATTGCGGAATGTATTTTCGTATATCTTTTCCATTTCAGCCACTTCAGGTGATGAAACACAATGCACCGGGGCATCTAAGATGGACTCATAAAGCACCTTTGCCACTGCATTGCAGGCAGGAGTCATGCCGCCCACAACTTTGGGAGTGTTACTAGTTTTGAAATGCTCATTTCCAGGGTCAACCCGTTCAGGTGAAAAAGCTACATACACATCGCTGCCAATTTTCAAGCCATGCTTCTCGAGTTCGGGAACAATAATTTCCCTGGTCGTGCCTGGATAGGTGGTGCTTTCCAATACTACCAAAGTCTGTTTTTGGATATATGGTGCCATCGACTTGGTTACCTGTTCAATAAAGGATGTGTCAGGTTGATGATATTTGTCCAAAGGAGTAGGCACTGCAATTATTATAACGTTTACACCGCTAATTTTGCTGTAGTCTGCTGTTGCAGATAAAAAACCTTCTTTTACGACTTTGGACAAATCAGCATCATCCACATCTCCGATATAATTCTGTCCGCCATTTACATGCTCAATGGCATAATCACTTACTTCGAATCCAATTACTTTGTAACCCTTTTTTGCGATTGTAACTGCCATGGGCAGTCCCACATAACCTAATCCCACTACTCCCACAACTGCTTTTTTACTTTTCAGAATATCCGCTAAATCCATCTGATCTCCTAAATCAAATCTATGTATCTAATATCTGTAGTTTTCTGATTTATAAGGTCCATCCACCGGCAGTGAGCAATACTTGGCTTGCTTATCCGTCATGATGGTCAGCTTGGCAGCCAGTTTGCCCAGATGCAGTCTTGCCACTTCTTCATCGAGTTGCTTGGGAAGGATATAGACTCTTTTCTCATGATGGTTTTGCCATAAATCCATCTGAGCTAATACCTGATTTGTAAAGCTGCAGCTCATAACAAAAGAGGGATGACCGGTGGCATTGCCAAGATTAACTAACCTGCCTTCCGAAAGCAGTATGATTGAATGTCCATCCGGGAAGTAAATCTGATCAACCTGTGGTTTGACATTTACCTTGTTGACTCCCGGCAATTCGTATAATGCGTCGACCTGGATCTCATTATCAAAATGCCCGATATTGCAGACTATAGCCTGGTCTTTCATTTTTTGCATATGAGCGGTAGTAATTACATCACAGTTGCCTGTGGCAGTAACAAAGATATCTCCTTCTGGGAGAGAATCTTCCACTGTGCTCACTTCATAGCCTTCCATGGCTGCCTGCAAAGCACAGATCGGGTCTATCTCTGTAACTATAACTCTCGCGCCAAAGCCTCGCATGGATTGAGCACAGCCTTTGCCCACTTCTCCATATCCGCAGACAATAACTACTTTACCGGCAACCATCACATCAGTGCCACGTTTTATACCGTCTGCCAGTGACTCCCTGCAACCATAGAGGTTGTCAAACTTGGATTTTGTGACTGAATCATTCACGTTAATGGCAGGGAATAGCAGATTGCCAGCTTTCATCATCAGGTAGAGCCGATGGACACCGGTGGTGGTTTCTTCACTAACTCCCCTAACCTTTTGAGCCATTTTATGCCATTTGTTTGAATCTTTCTTCAGTTCTTCCAGCAACAATGTCTGCACAATAGCAAGTTCCTTATTGTCTGCTGTAATTTGTGGGATAGAACCGGTTTTGCGATATTCTTCCTCAAGTCTATAACCTTCGTGGATAAGCAGAGTGGCGTCTCCTCCATCATCAACAATGAGGTCAGGTCCTTCACCGTTTTCCCAGGTCAAAGCCTGAAGCGTGCACCACCAATATTCTTCCAGTGTTTCACCTTTCCAGGCAAACACAGGGATGCCTTTGGCTGCAATAGCAGCAGCGGCATGATCTTGGGTAGAATAGATGTTGCAGCTAGCCCAACGGATTTGTGCACCAAGCTCAGCCAGAGTCTCGATTAAAATCGCTGTCTGAATTGTCATATGCAGAGAACCTGATATCTTGGCTCCCTTAAGGGGTTTTTCTGTGCCATACTTTATGCGCAGAGCCATTAGCCCCGGCATTTCTTTTTCGGAAATTGCAATTTCCTTGCGACCATATTCTGCCAGATTGATATCAGCTACTTTATAATCCATTTCCACCTCTTTTCAAAAGCCCTGCTCACTTGAAGCAGGGCATTTTTGATTATATCTCACGGGAGTTGGTTTTATCCCGTAGAATTTACCTTCTGTTACGATCTCTGGGTCCGCTGTTACGATCGTAACCGCCGCGTCCCCGGTTAAATCCGCCTCTATCGTCATCCCTGGGAGGTCTGGGAGGCGGATTCTTTCCCAATTCAATTGCGGCTTCATGGGGTTCGGGATTACCTTCCAAACCTTTCATACTGAGGGAAATTTTCCCCTTTTCACTGGGTTTGATTTTTACAGTTACCTTGTCACCCAGCTTCAAATAATCGCCAGGCTGGTTTATTCTGTGAGTGCTGAGCTCAGAAACATGCACCATGCCTTCTTTAGCTCCATTCAGAAACTTAACGAAAGCTCCGAATGATTCCAGCCGGGATATCACCCCTTCATACACTTCACCTACCTGCGGCTCATGCACAACACCTTGAATCATGGCTTTGGCGCGATCTATATTATCTTTATTGGGAGAAAGAATTCGAACCGTTCCGTCATCTTCGATATTGACTTCAACCTTGCAAGCTTCTATCACTGCTTTGATGTTTTTGCCGGAGGGTCCTATCACTTCTCCAATCTTGTCAGTAGGAATCTTGAAGCTTTCGATTCTGGGAGCTGTGGGAGAAATGTCTTCCCTGGGAGCAGGAATTGTTGCTTCGATCAAGTTGATTATATGCATTCTGGCAACATTTGCTTTCTGCAATGCTATAGTCATGATTTCCTTGGTGATACCTTCGATCTTGATGTCCATCTGCATGGCAGTGATACCTTCTTTGGTGCCGGCAACCTTGAAATCCATATCGCCCAGATGATCTTCCAGTCCCATGATATCAGTCAGCACCACAAAGTCGCTGCCTTCCATGATCAATCCATTGGCAATACCTGCCACAGGGGCTTTAATGGGAACGCCCGCAGCCATCATAGCCAGGCAGCCGCTGCAGATGGAAGCCATGGATGATGAACCATTGGATTCCAGAATGTCAGATACTATTCTGATTGTATAAGGGAATTTTTCATTATCGGGAACTATTGCTTTTAAAGCGCGTTCCGCCAGGTTCCCGTGACCCAATTCGCGTCGACCGGGAGCACCCATTCTGCCAACTTCGCCCACACTGAAAGGCGGGAAGTTGTAATGCAGATAAAAGGTCTTTTTATACTCTTCTTCCAAACCGTCGATAACCTGTTCATCGCTGCCGCCACCCAGAGTGACAGTCCCCAGGGACTGAGTTTCGCCTCTGGTAAAGAGGGCTGAGCCGTGGACTATCGGAAGCACATCAATCTCGCAGGTGATGTCGCGAATATCATCCAAACCACGTCCATCCACCCTATGATGTTTTTTGAGGATGGATTCGCGCACAAAGCGTTTGATCAGTTCATGGAATGCTTCCTTGTAATAACGGACTTTACTATCAAATTCCGCTCCGTCTGCTTCGGCATATTTTGTCAGCATTTCTTCTTCGGTTTTATCGAAGGCTTCCTGACGTTCATGCTTGCCAAAAATGACCGCTGCTTCAGCAACCTGTTGACCGTAATCGGCTGTCATCTTATTCATAATGTCTTCAGGAACAAGATCCAGCTTGATTTCTACTTTGGGTTTGGCTGCTTCGGCTATGAATTCCTTCTGCAAGGCAACCAGTTTCTTAATTTCCTCGTGCCCGGTATAGACGGCATCCAGCATAATCTGTTCGGAAAGTTCACTGGCGGCGGATTCTATCATAACGATAGAGTTTTCACTGCCCGCCACATTGAGATTGAGTTTGCTCTTTTCATTCAATTCTTCGATAGTGGGATTCACCACAATCTGATTGTCAATGTAACCGACCGTGACACCTGCAATCGGACCATGAAAGGGAATGTCCGATATACTGAGAGCAAGAGAAGCTCCCAACACACCCAGAACGCTGGGGTCGTTCACACCGTCGTAGGAAAGGATATTGACCACCACATGCACAGCATTGCGAAAGCCATCCGGGAACAAGGGTCGGATGGAACGGTCAATCTGGCGAGCGTTCAAAGTTGCATCAGTAGAGGGTTTGGATTCTCTTTTGAAAAAGCCGCCCGGGATTTTTCCCGAAGCAAACATCTTTTCATTGTAATCTACGGTCAGAGGAAAGAAATCCGTGCCTTCCGAGAACTCTTTTGCCATTGTGGCGGTAGTTAAAACGGCGGTTTGGCCATATTGCATAAAAACAGCGCCATTAGCTTGTTTTGCCATTTTGCCTGTTTCAATGATGAGGGTCCTGCCACAGAATTCTGTGGTCTTTCTGATAATGTTGAAGTTATGCATAATCTTCTCCGTTGTTTGTATCGGGAGACTAAGCAATAGGGTGAATGAAAGGGAGATGTTTCATTCATCGTATTGCTCCGGTCTCCCGGGCTTGTTTATGTTATATTGCTATTGCCATAATAGAAATCCTGGGATTTGCACAGATAGTCATGGATTATCTATCATTACTTGTAATATACGCTTTTACAGATTTCATTGCCCTTTCTTTAAGAGCAATGTTTGGTGAGGGTTTGCAGAGACTAACTCTCTGAAAAACCTCTGGAAACTCTCTGCATGAATTATGATAAATCATACTATGTAACTGGAAAGATCTGATCCTGATAATGAAAAAGGGGATAAAAGCTTATCCCCTCAAACCGGCTAAAGTTTATTTTCTGATACCAAGAGCCTTGATGATGGTGCGGTACCGTTTGATGTCTTTCTGCGTGAGATAGTCAAGTAAACGGCGACGCTGACCGATCAGTTTCAAGAGCCCGCGCCGGGTGGAAAAATCTTTCGGATGAGCCTTAAGGTGTTCGGTAATATCCTTAATTCTCTGCGAAATCAGTGCAATCTGCACTTCGGGCGAGCCGGAATCTGACTCATGGAGTTTAAACTCTGCCATGATAGCCTGTTTAGCCTCAGGTTTCAACGCCATTGTGTTCTCCTTGTTTATTTTGAGGTCATCTTTTCCAACCACTTTAATTTGTAAAGCATTAATTATCACTTCAACCATAAAACAACCATCCCGCTAAGTAACCATCCGAAATAAAAAAAGAATCGCCGGTAGGGGGAACTAACCGGCGATTATAGACCGGATAGGGGATCCGGTCAGAGAGAAATCAGTATTCTATCTTAGGAAGAGCTCCTAATCTAGCGCTTTAAGGAAGGAGGGAATATCGGTTTTAACAGAAGAAAGGGGCACCGGTTCCTCCTTCGGTGTATTGCCCGGAACATCATTGGGGTTGGGTTGGGTGTATTTGAGCCTGTCCAGTATTTCCTTGATGTCGGGGCTTGCTTCTTCAATCGTCTTGGTCTTGATATTGGAAAATGCCAGAAGCTGCTCTTCAGAGCAGGATAAACCTGTGGCAATTATAGTTACAGCTATCTTACCCTGCATGTTTTCATCAAAAATCAAGCCCATGATAATGTTGGCGGCAGAACCTGTCTCACTAACCACCACAGAAGAGACTTCTTCCAGCTCAGACATCTTCATGTCAGAACCGGCAGTGATATTGATTAACAGTGCCTGACAACCTTGCAGCTTGATATCAGCCAAGAGGGGATTGTGGATGGCAGAACGTGCGGCATGTATGGCTCGGCTCTCTCCTTCTGCCAAACCGGTACCCATCAGGGCGTAGCCCATATTCTGCATCACAGTGCGCACATCAGCAAAATCAACGTTGATATAACCGCTTAAGTTGATAATATCGGAAACAGCTTTGGCTGCCTCATAAAGGACATCATCTGCCTTGTGAAAAGCGCTGATGATGTGCATATCGGCATATATTTCTTTCAGTTTTTCATTTGGTATTACTATCAGAGTATCAACATGCTCCGATAAATTGCGAATACCCTCTTCTGCATTCTGCCAGCGTCTTTGTCCTTCCGAAGCAAAAGGTTTGCTGACAATACCCAAAGTCAAAATTCCCATGTCCCTGGCTGTTTTTGCAACCACGGGAGCACCACCTGTGCCGGTTCCGCCGCCCATACCGGCAGCGATAAACACCATATCGGCACCTTCCAGTTGTGCTCTGATATCATCTTTGGATTCCTCGGCAGCCTGACGTCCAAGTTCAGGATTTGCCCCTGTTCCCAAACCTCTGGTAGATTTTTTCCCGAGTTGCAGACGCATTTTTGCTTTGGATTTCTGCAGATCCATCGTATCGGTATTGGCAGCTATGAACTCAACACCGGAAAGATTATTGTCAATCATGGTGTTGATTGCGTTGCCACCAGCTCCTCCCACCCCGACGATCTTAATAACTGAGCCGATTTGCATGGGTTTTTCATCAAATTCGATCATATAAGTCCCCCTCTCCTTATAAAAATTCTTTTATGTAGTTTATAAATTTCTTAAACATACCGTCTTCACCCAATTTGAACTTGGGTAGTAGAGATGCCTTTGTATCTTTCATCTGGTCCATCCCGTAATAAATCAAACCGATGGCTGTTGCATAGGATGGATCTTCCAGACGGGAAATTGCTCCACTCAGTCTGGATAGGTCCGGATAACCGATTTTAACCGGTAAATTAAATAAATCAGAAGTAAACTGATCAATGTCCTTAAGTTTGGCTGTTCCACCCGTTAACACCACACCGGCAGTGATGAGCTCCGGAGGATAAGCTGTTTTGATAAACTGATAACACGCTTCCATAAATTCGGCTAACCGGCTCTGGATAATCATACTGACATGTGAAAGTTTATAATTGGTAGAAGAGCGGCCGCTGATCCCTTCTACTGAGATTTCCTGTCCGGAATCTATGGTTTCAGTTAACGCTGAGCCATGTTCAAGTTTGATAGATTCTGCATGCATGAGTGTGGTTCTGAGTCCAATAGCCAAATCCCTGGAAATATTATTCCCAGCTATGGGTGTTACTGCTGTCTGTATGAGATTCCCTTTGTTGTAAAAGGCGATATCGCAACTACCCCCGCCAATATCAATGAGCACGGAGCCCAATCTTTTTTCATCCTCACTCAGGGTTGATAAACCTGCTGCAATATGGCTCAGAACGATGTTTTCAGGATCAACAAAATAACCAGCTACTTCCACGCATTTAAGCAGATTTCTGATTGATGTAATGTCTGCCAAAACAAGCAACACATGCGAAGTAAGATGATAACCTGTCATATTGACCGGATTGTAGATTTCTTTCTGATCATCGATATCAAAATACTGTGGAAGTCCGTGCAAAATTTGTAAACGTTCAAAACCTTTCTGCACCTTTACACTGTTTTTGGCATCGTTGACTACTTGGTGGATATGCTCTTCGTTAATCTCGGAAGGAGTGTTGGAGAGAGGTCCGGAAATGGAGATACGCCCCATCACACTATGGCTACGGATGTGTTCACCTGTGATGTTGATGTAAATATTCTCAGCTTTACAGTCTGCCAGGTCTTCCGCCTGATGCATCGCTGTTCTAATACAGCCGGAAACAGCCTGTATGTCCTTGACCAAGCCTTTGTCCATACCTTCGGATGCTACTTCGCCAATTCCTTTTATCTCCAGCCTGCCTTCACTATTGACTTGAGCAATGAGGACTCTGATAAAAGAAGAGCCGATATCAAGAGCAGTAATTATATTGGCTTTCACTGAATCTCCTGCCTGACAACGACTTGATTCTGGAACCGCAAATCAAAAATCTTATCCTTATCAATGGTCCCATTTTCCTGAACAAATTGGTAGCGGCGCAATTGGTCTTTCAGGTTCTCATCACCCGCTATTATTCTGGTGCCATATTTCGCATCAACAATGACAATCAATCCCTTGTCCTCATAATACTCGGAAACCGATTTCAGAAAATCCGGTTGTTCTTGCATGATTTGATCTTGTAAGGCTAAAACTCTGGTCAGAAATGGGTATTGAACGATTTTACCCACTAAAAATCGACGGCTTGGAATTGTGGTATTTACCACCGGAATATCCTCTCCCGATGGAAAGGCAGCATATTCCAAAATCAAGCCGTTTTCATCAATGGGAAACAAATCACCATCAGTGCTTTTTAAATACACAAAACCTTTGCGCTCAGTAACCTTGATCTTCAAGGTGGAGGGATACAACCTGACGATCTCTGCTTTTTTTATACGCTTAATTTTGTATAGTTCATCCTTAATGTCCGATGAAGAAATGGCAACGAGATTGGAACCAGTATAATCCTGAAGTAAGGCTCTGATATTCTGGGCAGATACATAGCTATTGCCCGCAACCCTGATAGTTTTTACATTTAGCCAATCAGCCTGGCATAAAGTGCGATATCCAATCCAGGAAAGACAAAGCAAGCCTGCAAGTAATAAAATGAAGAAAACTATGAATCTGCTGTGTCCCCTTCTTTTACGTCTTGTCTCAGTCATTATCGCTACCTTATTCATATTTAGTAAGTTACCAGTTTAATCTCAAAATACGTGATTTCCCAATGTATGTTATAATGTACTATAAATTTATAAGTTACTGATGTTGTCAATCTCTTTTTTCGGTTTTTAGATGTTTTATAATTTCTTCTCCATATTGCCAGATGTTTCCTGCCCCCATTGTAACTACTATATCATCTGGTTGCAATAAGTTAAGAGTTGTTTCCACAATCTCTGAGTTGTTTTCCAGACAGACTACATTATGATGCCCGCATTGAATCGCCGCATCTGCTATCAGTTTTGAAGATACTCCTGATATGGGTAATTCCCTTGCCGGATAAATTGGAGCTAAAATTAACAGATCACATGAAAAAAAGGCTCTTCCAAAATCTTTATAAAAATCCCTGGTTCTGGAATAGAGATGGGGCTGGAAAATAACCACGATACGTCTGTTTGTGCTTTCCCTAAATCCTTCCAAAGTAGCCGATATTTCAGTTGGATGGTGCGCATAATCATCAAAAACAGCAATTCCGTCGATCTCCCCTTTCAACTCGAAACGCCGATAGACTCCCTTGTATTCTGAAAGACCTTTTTGTATCGCAGAAAATGGGATATCCAGTTCTAATCCCATTGCTACTGCCAGTAGTGAATTAAGAATATTGTGTTTGCCTGTCACCTTTAACTGAATTCTGCCCAGACAATATCCCTTGTATAGTGCATCATATTCAGATTGGAATCCTTTCATTTCAAGATTTACTGCTTGCACATCAGCTTGTCTTGAGGTTCCATAAGTGACTACTTTTTTATTAATATGAGGTAAAATAGCCTGCACACCGGGATCTTTCAAACAAGCTATCACACAACCAAAGAATGGTACTTTATTCGCATATTCGATAAAAGCCTTTTTGATGTTGTCAAAGTTTTCGTAACAATCCAAATGGTCTGAATCTATGTTAGTTATACCTGCTATGATAGGAGTTAAGCTCAGAAATGAATGATCATATTCATCTGCTTCGACAACGATATATTTTCCTGAACCCATCACATTGTTAGAACCGAAGTTCATGACTTTGCCGCCCACAATAATGGTAGGCTCCAAACCTGCAGCCTCCAACACCATCCCTGCCATGGAAGTTGTTGTTGTCTTCCCATGAGTTCCGGCTATGCCTATACTATAGCTCATTCTGGTAATTTCTGCCAGCATCTCTGCTCTTCGGATTACAGGAATCTTCTGAGCTTTGGCTGCCATGATTTCGGGATTATCATCTTTCACTGCTGAGGACTTTACCACCACATCCATATCACGAACCTGCTTGGCATCATGACCTTCATAAATGATAATTCCGATCTTCTCAAGATGCGAGGTCAGCTCGGACTTTTTCAAATCAGAACCGGAAATCTCCAGTCCCTGATTGTGAAGAAATTCTGCAATCCCAGACATGCCGATTCCACCGATGCCAACAAAATGGATTTTTCTTGTTTTACCTAACATTACTACTCCCTAAATTCTGCAAATCATTCTCCATTACATTACAGATCTTTGCGGTTGCTTCATTATGAGGAATTGCTTCCATACGTGCCTTGAACTCACTAAGTTCTGAAACAATCCTTCGCAAAGCCTTCAGCAAAGACTCGGGTGTTAATTCACTCTGCGGTAGAAGTATTCCACCTCCTTTATGAACATGTGCCAAAGCATTTTTAAACTGGTGGTTTTCAGCAGAAGTGGGAAGTGGGATTAAAACAGAGGGAATCCTGAATTCACTCAATTCAGCTATAGTTAAAGCGCCGGCTCTGGTTATGGCTACATCTGCCATTGCATAATAGCCAGCAATTCTTTCGGTAAAATCAAACATCACTATCCCGGTTTGTTGCGAGTACTTTTCTTTGTGAGAAAAATAATAGGGTTTCCCAGCTTGCCAAATAATCTCAATATCCATTTGACGGAGTTCGTTTATACATTGTTCAAAAGTTTTGTTGATGATGACAGATCCCTGGCTGCCACCCAAGACTAAGACTTTTATAGTATCTTTGGATAGAGTGGATTGATTCCAGTCTATGTCTTTTCTTTCATTCATATTCTTGATTAGAATTGGGTTTCCGGTTAGTATACACTTGTTTGCAGGCAAATAGCTGACAGCATCTTCTGAAGCTATAAAAATCTTGTGTGAATACCTTGCAGAAATTCTGGTTGTTAGACCTGGATAGCTGTTTCCGTCCTGTATAAAAAGCGGTTTACGCTGTATCTTTGCAGCGATTGCCAAAGGTCCAGAGACAAATCCTCCTGTAACAAATACACAAACCGGCTTCTCAGATTTTATATAGATTATGCATTCAACTATGCTCTTTAACAATAAAAAAGGGAACTTGAGGTGTTTTATTGTAAAGCCTCGGTATAGCTTCTGTACATTAATTGACAAAAACCGGTAGGAACGATTTGTAACAAGTGCTTCTTCCATACTGCCCTTGTTTCCGACAAAACAAACTTCGTGCCCCCTGCAACATAACTCCTGAGCAACAGCCAACGCCGGAATAATATGTCCACCAGTGCCTCCGGCTCCAATCAGATACTTCAAATCTGTCTCCTTTTAGCGCTTATGTTCAATATTACCCCGATTGACAATGAATCTAGCAAAATGGCTGTTCCGCTGTAACTAATGAAGGGCAGTGTGTTGCCGGTTGATGGCAAAATGGACATTGAGACTCCAACATTTACCAATACATTCAAAAAGATATTCAGAGCTAGTCCCATCGTAAGTAGCTGTTGATAAAAATCAGTCAGTTTTATTGCCATCATCATGATTTTAAAGAAAAGTAGACAGTGCAGCCCAAATATCAGCATTGCTCCTAAAAATCCAAATTCCTCTCCAATTATTGTAAAAACATAGTCAGTTCTTGCTTCAGGAAGAAAATAATGTTTTGCTCTACCCCTATCAGCACCTGTCCCAAAAAGCTTGCCGCTAGTCAGAGCAGTTAAGCTTTCCTTTACCTGATATTCTTTATGGTTCTCTACTTTGGTGGTATCATTTCTAAAAAACAAGCAATACTTCTTATAGATATCTAGACGTTCACTTCGGTAATCTGCTCCCAGCTTTATAACTGCAAAGCCAGCAATTATACTTATCAATAACGCTATCGAAACAATGCGAAGTTTGATGCCTCCCAAAAACAACATACAGACTAATGTTGCAGAACTGATAACCAATGAGCTGAGGTGTTGTCCCTTAAGAATTAATCCATAAACCAAAGCCGTGACAACCAACAATGGCAAAAATTGTCTAACAAACTCGCTTAACCCTGCTTGAGAAAGCTCTTGTCTCTTTTTGTCTATTATATGGGCAAAGAAAAAAATCAAAACTATTCTTGCCAAAAAGCTTGGTTGGAAATTTACAATGCCCAAGTCAATGCTTCTGGTAGCCCCTTTTACTGATTTCCCGCCAATAAGGACTATTATTAATAGCATAATGGTTAAACCAACCAGTGCCCAGATGTAACGTCTTAGCTTAGTAACCTCGAGATAGAAAAACACATATAAAATCAGAATTATCGCAGCTACAAAATATGCCAACTGGCGATAAAAGTATTCCATAGAATTTCTGACTGATGTGATATCCAGCATGATCAACAATCCTGCAAGCATCAGCCCAAGATAAAACAATAGTATTAGCTTGTCGTAATCAGTAACTATGGTCTTATTAGATCTTTTTTTCATACTCTGCTGCGATCCTGTAGACAATTTCTATGAAAGTATCCCCCCGTTCCTCGAAGTTTTTAAATCTATCATAACTAGCACATGCTGGCGAAAGAACAATGACATCTCCATCTGATGAGTCTTCGAAAGCCTGTCGAATACATTGTTCAAAATCATCAATAGCAACAACATCCAGTTTATTTTTCCAGGTTTCTAACATTTTTGTGGTAGTAGCTCCAGTTATGTAAACTGCTCGAGCTTTCTGCTTAAGCAGATCAGTAAGAACATCAAAATCCTCATTTTTATCTGATCCCCCCATAATTATTCTGATTGGCTTTTCAAAAGACAATAAGGCGTATTTTACGGAATCTGTGTTCGTGGCTTTGGAATCATTATAAAAATCTATGCCATTTACTTTGTCAATAAATTGAAGACGGTGTTTTAGTGCTTTGTATGACCTCAAACCTTCAAAGATGTCAGGAATGGATATACCTGCAGATCTGCAGGCAAGAGTTGCTGCCATTGCATTCTGATGATTGTGAGGTCCCCTGATCTGCATTTCGTTAACATTATAAGTATTGGCACAATTGCTAAATCTTATCAGAGGATAATCTAGCCAAACATCTGTTTTAGCAGAGCGTTTTTCGTCTGCACTAAAATAACACTTCTGTGCATATATAGAATCTGCCAATCTGCCGCTGAGCTGATCATCAGCATTAAGAATGGCAAGGTCTTTCTCTGTTTGGTTTTTAAATATACTCACTTTTGATTTTGCATAATCTAAAAAAGATGCATATCTATTCAAATGATCAGGAGTTATATTTAGCAACAAAGCTATATTGGGCTTGAATGTATCAATCAGATCCAGTTGAAAACTGCTAACTTCTAGAATGATATAATCAATCCCAGGCTTTTCTATTGGAAAACTGCAAAATGAGTCACCAATATTACCGCCCAGAATGCAGTTGTGCCCACTTTCTTTGATGATGTGAGCAATCAGACTGGCAGTGGTGCTTTTCCCATTGGATCCTGTAACAGCGATCAATTTACTATCACTTGATTTAATCTGAAATCCAAACTCAATTTCGCTAATCATGTGTATCTTATGGTTGCGTCCCATCTCAATAACTGACGAATTCAATGGAATGCCCGGACTTACAATCCACTCATCACATTCAAGTAACCGTTTTGTATGTCCCCCAAACTCACAATCAAAATCATTTTCCAATTGTTTGTAAGTTGGGACATCTTCTTTGTTTTTAACCTCACTTAGAAAAGCATGTCCTCCTAACTCTTTAATTTTGTAAGCGGCGGCAATACCACTTCTAGCAAGACCTAGCACCCCATACTTCTTATCTTGACAAAACATAAAAAATCACCTTATCTTAGTTTGATTGTACTTAAACCTATTGCTACCAGCAAAATGGCTAGAATCCAAAACCTGATCACAATTTTCGATTCATGCAGACCTTTTAGCTCATAATGATGATGTATTGGAGCACAAAGAAAAATCCTTTTTCCTGTTCCCATTTTTGCGCGAGTGTATTTGAAGTAATATCTCTGCATTATTACTGACACCGCTTCCGTTACAAATAACAAACCAATTATGAGAAAGAATATCTGTTCGCGAAGCATTACTGATAAAACTGCTAAAATACCACCGAGTGTTAGTGACCCTGTATCACCCATAAAAACCTGAGCTGGGTATGAGTTGTACCAGAGAAACCCAATCAGTGTCCCAATTAAAGCAGATATAAAGACTATCAATTCTCCTGCTTCATAGATATACTCAAGATTGAGATAACTTGCGAGAACAAAGTTACCTTTCAGATATGACATAATTCCCAAGCCAAGAGCCGCAAAGACTGTAATACCGGCTGCAAGTCCATCCAGTCCGTCTGTCAGATTTACTGCATTAGATGTGCCCACAATCATAAACACAACCAGCGGAAAAAATAAATACCATCCAAGTTGCAGAACGACATTTTTTAGGAAAGGCACCTGCATAGTAGTAACAATGCTTCTGTTGGAACTGCTGTAGTATATAGCTAATGTCAATAAAATCGCCAGACTTATCTGCCCCAGTAGTTTGTATCTGGGAATCAGACCCTTCTTTGCTTTTACAAAATTCTTTAAATAGTCATCGAGAAAACCAAACACACCTAACCATATTGTAGTTAGATACATCATCAGAATAAAACTGTTTGATAAATTGTTCCAGAGTAAAGATGAGATCATTAAACCAAACAAAATTATCAATCCACCCATTGTTGGCGTCCCCTGCTTTAATCTGTGCCTTTCCGGGACATCTTCATCAATAGTCTCGACAGCTGAATGAGCTTTAAGTTTTCTGATAATGGTCGGTCCGATAAATAAAGCGAATAACAGAGCTGTTACAAAAGCTGCTATACTTCTAAAAGTAACATACCTAAATACGTTAAAGATGATACTGTATTCTGCTAATGGAACAAACATATGATAAAACATTCTTGCCTCAACTCATTCTGTATGGATCATATATGAACTCAAAGCACATCTAGGATTCTCTCTAGGTTTATGCCGTGTGATGCTTTGACCAAAATAACAGCATTAGTTGGAATCATTTTATCGGGTTGCCGCGATATAGCGCTATCCACATTGTTAAAGTGCTCATTATGAAGTGTTATTGTATCTTCTGATGTTAGCTTTGAAACGTCATAATATCTAGAAAGATCTCCTATTGTAATCAGTTTCTCAAAATCCATATTCGCCAGTAGTCTGCCAATGCCCTTATGATAATCAATCGCTCCTGTTCCCAGTTCTAACATGTCACCAAGTATTGCCACATGAGGTCTTTCTTTTTCATATGAATTCCAAAATTGTATTGCTGACTTCATGGATACGGGATTGGCATTATAACAATCCACTATAATGGTTTTACCATTCACTTGCCTGACCTCCATCCGTAGTTTGTTTGATAAAGGAAGCATAAGCCCCTGGTTGATTTGTTGAACGCTTAAGCCATATTCGATTGCGCAGGCTACAGCATAGGCAATGTTTGTAACATAAAATGTGACTTGCTGCCCTACACTCAAAGATAGTTCATTCAAACGAAAACTCAGCTTGTTCATATCACATTTTACATCACTAATTCGGTAGTCACATCCAGCAGCAAAACCAATTCCTTTTCCTCTACTGCTAAATTCTGAAAAACGCGGATCATCACCTGGAAATAGGACTAAATGCAATTTTCTGCGAAACAAATCAGTTTTTTCCCTATATACTCCATCTTCATCCAGAAAAGCTTCAAGATGTGAAGGGCCAATGTTCGTAATAATTGCAGTGTCAGGATTACATATAACTGCCAACTCTTTGATTTCACCAAAGTGATTAGTTCCCAATTCAAAAATTGCAGT
>DAHVPA010000170.1 GCA_027318525.1 Candidatus Cloacimonadota bacterium
ACAGAAGCTTTGAGCATGGTCAGATTCTCACCGGGCAAACCGATAATTAGGTCTGCATGAACGGGGATGGAGACTATCTGATTGAGGGCTGAGAGGTTTTGCCTTACATTGTTCCAGTCTGAAGGACGATTGATGCGCTTGAGTGTTTCAGGATGGATGGACTGGATGCCAGTCTCAAACTGAATCCTACCCGGAGGGGCAGTCTTGATAAGTTCCAGGTCAGTTTCTGTGAGCAGGTCCGGATGGATTTCAAAGTGAAAAGGGACATTGGTAGTGAGTGAGATAACATACTTCAGGATAATTCTGGCGCGTTGGGCATCCTGATTAAAGCTCCTGTCCACAAATTTGATTACTTTGGGATGCAGTTCCAGCAGGAGATCGATATCATGGCAGACTCTGGCAGCAGGAAGCTGTTCATATTTATTGGAAGCAGCAGATAGACAGTAACTGCAGCTAAAAGCACAACCCCGGCTGGATTCGTAATAAAGCATCCGTCCCTTTAGTCTTTCGGCATCCCTGCTTTGATAAGGAAAAGCCAGATCTGAAAGAGCTTCAGCTTCTCCCTGCCAAATCTGGCAGTCGGATTTGAATCCCATCTCTGCCAGCCTCAGGATAGCTTTTTCCCCGGCACCCTTAATCAGAAAATCAGGATTGAGGGCAGCTGCAGATTTTTGATTGAATGTAACTTCCGGTCCGCCAGCTACAATCAAAAGCTTCGGTAGCAACTTTCTGCAATCAGGCACCAGTTGCTTGTAATACTCTATGTTCCATATATATACGGAGAGGCATAAAACATCAGGTTCCTCATTCTGAATCGTTTCCAGCGCTTCGCTCACACTCTGCTTAAGTGTAAGTTCCCTGATGATAATATCATGCTGCAGGTCTGCAATTGCATTTCTCAGATAATATAAGGCAAGGCAGGAATGAGTCCAGGAAGCGTTTACAGCAAGCAGCATAACTTTCATACGGTATTTACCTTTACATACTTGATTCTGTCATAAAAAAGCTGCAGGTCACGGTATTTTCTATAGACATGGAAATTGTGTCTTACAACAAAACAAAATAGCAGGTTGCCTATTAACAGAGCGATATTGATTGTGAGGGCTTCGTTATGATAATAGCTGATGAAAACACCCATTCCGCTGAGCAGGACAGCTTTGAAAAGGACGATGGCGGCTGGAAGCTTAAAAAACCTGAAAAATGCTCTTGCAATGGGATTGCGTTCCCGTT
This sequence comes from Candidatus Cloacimonadota bacterium, assembly GCA_027318525.1. Lineage (GTDB taxonomy): Bacteria > Cloacimonadota > Cloacimonadia > Cloacimonadales > Cloacimonadaceae > UBA5614. The sequence goes on from DAHVPA010000170.1 coordinate 1,231, forward strand.
CATAATGGTCTGGTCTCAGCACCATCCAGGTGGAAAAGCCGTCCATAATATTGAGAATGACGAATAGCAGGCACATTATTGCCAAAGTTATGCTGCTGCTTAACAGCCATATCAAGTAATTCAGAATAGACATATGTTGCAAGATGTAAAACAACCGCTTTCAGTCAAGCAAAAGACCAAAGAAAAAACGCCGGAATTTCTCCGGCGTTCTATCTGATATGGAGAATGTTTACTTGCGTTTGGCGGGAAGCTTGGCGGGTGAGGTGAAGGAATGTTCTTTGGCAGGAGCTTTGACAGACCATTTGCTTCCGTCAAAATTCAGGGTGGTTACGTTCCAAATATCTCCTGTATCTGCAACTCCGCCATAATAGTAACGGGTGGTTTCCTGCTGTGTGCCTTCATTTTGTTTAATCACGACCTGGCAGTTTGAGTAAATTGCGCTTTCATAATCGTGATCGCTGTAATAATGGACCTGGACAGTATAATCGCCGGGGACGAGGGTGCTGGGCGTAAGCGTAATGTTTTCAGGTCCGTATCCGTTTGTATCATCAAAATCAAGTTCCAATCCGCTGGCAGTGTAGGAATTGGCATAATAACACTTTTCACCGTTGGGGTCAGTGCACCAGAAATCGACATCGGTGCCGCCTGTGTCCCAGGTCAGAGTCATGCGGAAGAGTGATAAAGGCACCAGCGAATCGAAGTTTTCTGTGTCTTCAGCTTCGTTGCTGCCTGAGCTGGCGATTACTGTGACAGTGTGTTCCACTTCATGCGAAGAACCGCTGATGGCTATTTCTTTGCTAAAATATCCGCTGCTGAGATTAAGCACAGTGGGCTGCATGGCATCGCCATCCAAAAACATGGTGGCAGTGGTAAGCAGTGGATTGGCAACTACTCCGCTAACAGTGATTACCCTGTCTGTCACAGGGTCAGCGCTGATGGGATCAATCTGGACATAGAAATCAACCGGAAATTCGATGCTGCTGCTGATAGTGACAGGTTGCTGGCTCTGATTCACAGTGTCAAAATAGAAATCAAGAGCGCCGGTTGTCTCTGAATAATTGACAGGAACCTGCACATTAACATTCCAGATGCCTGTCTGTCCTGATGGAATGGTGGCATAAGTGGAAGCAGGGCTGACCTGTATTCCGCCTCTGCCGACGATTCTTTCCGTTCCGGTCAAGTCCTGGTCTCCATTGTTTTTGATATTCAGGCTTAGGGTAACCAGCTCGCCTGGGTTGATTTTATTGTCATAGAAAGATTCAGAGCCAATCGTATAGCTAGTTAGAGAGAGCTTGGCATCAACCGTTTCCAAGGTTATGCTCTTGGTCTTGGTATTGTTGAGTGCGTCTGTGATTGTTACTGTGACGGTATAGGTCCCTTCCTGGGTCGGTTTGAAAGTCAGGTTGGGTCCGTCGGCTGATTTGTTGGAGAAGGTTCCGCCCGCGATTTCCCAGGCAAACTCAAGGTTTTGACCAATAGTGCTGACGCAGTTCAGACGGATTTCTGCATTTTCACCAAGCATGACTGTGGGAGTGCCGGTGGTCATGCTTTCAATCACAATGGCGTTTTCGGAGAGCTTGAGCAGCTTTGCCATCAGGTTTTGCATCTGATTCTGAGCTATGCTGATTGTGCCTTCCACGCTGCGGATAAATCCGTCTGCCATAACAATAATACTATAGTCACCGCTGGGCAGTTGCTGAGAAAGACTTTGGGGTGCATTCATGATGACAGTGATGCGGGGGTCGTCTTCGGGCATGTTCTTTTTAGCAATAATAATGGTCTTGCCGTTGGTAATTGCCGGAGTTCCAGTTGCATCTTCATTGACTGTCACGTTAAAGGTGCCTTTGTCATTGGGGTCCTGGCCATCGCTCATGTTTTGAATCAGGACCTCATTGGTCCATTCGCCGACTCCTCCGCCATAAGCATCGCCTACTGTCTTGACTCCGGTTTCACCCAGTTCCTTAGCGGTATTGGCTGTCCTTGTCCTTTCCGCTTCGTCCCAATACATTACATCCCTGCGGGTATTCATCTTCAGCGGGTCATCATCAGACAGGTTGAGATAGGAATTGAGCTTTTCCTGGGGAGTAGAGCCAGGCAGATCTTCCAAGGGAATCATGCCACCCTGGCTGTTGCCGGCTAGTATCTGGGCACGGATGGCAGCATCACGGTCTGCATTATGCTTCTGGATTTTCTCGGCAAAGTCAGAAACAATGGGTATTCCTGATTCAGGGTCGTTCAGGACCTGCCGCAGAGTTTTAGAACCGCTCAGCACACGCCAGCCTGAGCGCACCATTCTGCCGCTTGAGATGACTGTGTTTTTTGCTTTATTATAAACTCCGCTGGCTATATCACCAAAGATGTTTTTGCTGTTGTCACCGTAAGGAACGATGTTGTTTTCCAAGTCGATCAGAGCATCAAACTGGTTGGCAGCATTTTGGCTCTGAACCACATAACCATTAACCAGTGCATCAATCTCCGAGATCGCATCCCTTCCGGAACGCGAATTCAAACCATTGATATGTTGCGTAATCATGGTCATGGTGCTGTCTCTGCCCTCAAGTCCCTGCGTCAGCCAGGATTGAGTTGTCCAATAAGTTGAAAGCGCTTGGGATGTGCTGATGTTGTCGCCCGGGTTATCGTCCTTCTTGGAGCAGGCTGCAATCAGCAGGGCAAGCACTATGACAAGACATACTACTAAACGGTCTTTCTTCATCTATACCTCCCAATGATGATTTGTAGATGATTTATAAAGTTGCCCGTTTATAGATTCTGTCAATTATTATTTCTCTTTTCGCAAGCGCAAAGCACTGTTTTGAGTCTGTAAATGATTATTTTTTGACAAGATAACAAAACTGCCCCGTTAGTTCATCATAAAACCCATAGACCTTTTCTGAGAGCCTTATGCCGCATTTTCTACCTGTCATTTCCTCACATTTTTTTCTGATATTGCACTTTTTGTTGACAACATTTTCTAAGGGAGCTATAGCAAGAATTATCAAAACTGATTCCTGAGGAGAGAATGGACGCAATTTACTGCCTGAGCCTTGCTCTGAAGCACATCGAAGCACATCTGCGGGATAAACTTGAGCTG
>DAHVPA010000171.1 GCA_027318525.1 Candidatus Cloacimonadota bacterium
TTGATGGCGATATACTGAAACACGCCTGTATCCCTCAGCACGCCCATGATTATCATCATGCCGATGAGCAGGAAGATTACGTTCCAGTCCACATAGGAATAAGCTTTATCTGCCGTCAGGATGTGGCAGGCTACTACGAGAAAGCCCCCCAACAGAGCGATGGTCATTTTGTTGATCCATTCTGTAATGATAAAGACATAAGCCACAACAAATATAACCAGTACAACAAGCATTGCCAGCATTATGAGCGCACCACCTTTCTGAAGATATCCATCGCTGTGATAGTGCCCACCACTTTTTTATCCTGCACCACGGTAAAAAAGAGTCTGCCTGTTTGCATCATTTTAAATACTGCCTCGATGATGGAATAGTCCGGTGCGAGGACTTCTTCCGGTTTGGTCATGATATCTTTGATAAACACCTTGTCTTCTTTTTCAAAAATGCTTTCAAAAGGCTCATAAGTGCGCAGGAAGAGCAGGTTATCCATCAGCATCAGGTAATCCGGAACGCCCACCTTAAGGTATTGCAGGATATTGACTTCTCCCGCAAATTGACCCTTGGCGTCAATAACCGGAAGGTTTTGAATATTCTTGTCGCCGAGGATGTCGGCAAGTTCTCTTATTGTGGCAGAATCACTGATGGTAAAGGGATTGGGAGTCATGATGTCTTTCACTGTCAAATCGTCTTTAACAGCCACGTTTGCCTGTTTTAAAATATGAAAAACTCCGTGACCGTCTTTTTGGGAAAGGATATTCTGCATCAGGGCTGTATCTTTGGAAATCCTCATCACGGCAGCCACCAGATTGAGATAGAGCTTGGTGGATGACTTATCAGTAATAATCAGGCAGACGACTTTGATTTCCTGCTCGTTATCCACGATGGGTTTGCGCGGGATGCAGACTCCAATCACTGTGTCGTTAAAGTTTTCTATCCTGATATGTGGAACAGCCAGTCCTGTGGGGTAAACAGTGGAAGACTCAGCTTCCCGTTTCAGCACTTTTTCATACAATTCATTTCCGCACTCGGGAAGTTTGTAAGCCTTGCAGATTTTCTGCACCAAAGAGTGGAAAATCTCGTTTTTGGAGGCTGCTCCTTCCTCAAAGTAGATAAGTTTCGGGTCCAGCAAACTGATAAGTTGCATATACACCTCGTTTTAGGCTCTGCCGGCATTGTTTCGGGTTTCCCATCACTCTTCCTGCGAGGGGTCATCGAGGGGTCATCGTGGGGTTAGCCCTCGTTGATCCCTCCGGGTGATTAAGAAACACATATAGCAGAATAACTTGCCATTTATAGTGCAGATGAAAGATAGTCAACAAAAAAAACGGCTGGCTTTTTTGGCTTGACTGAGCATGTAGTGGGAAAATAGTTGCATTTGTAAAAAACCGGATACAAGATTCCACGGAGGAAGATTGCTGAAATTAAACCTGAACCGGGAGCACATCACCAGAGCGAGAGAAGCTGCAAAAAAGATTGCAGGCTCTTTCGGCTGGCTGTTTGACGACTACAGCTCCGTTACCATCGAACGCACTGTCCTCAGATTGCTGGGGGTGGATGGAGCCACTGCAGACGGCACTCCCTATCCCAATGTTATCGTCGATGCGCTCAAACATAAAAACGCTCTGGGCAAAGGCGCTGCCTGGTGGTTTGCCAATGCCTGCGCTGCCCGCAAAGAATCAGTGGCAGATATTGCCAAGGCAACCTGCGAAGGCGGACTGGACCTGACCTCAGTGCCGGTGCAACAGGATGAGAAAGTCAGCGCTGTGCTGATGCAGCACACTCAATCCATGCTGAATCACATCAGAAATAGAAAAGCGGAACGCGAGGAATTCTTCTCACGCTATGGAGCGAGAAATAAACCCGCCATCTATGTCATCGTAGCCACCGGAAATATCTATGAGGATGTGGTGCAAGCCAAAGCAGGAGCTCGCGAAGGCGCAGACATTATTGCCGTCATTAGGTCAACTGCACAGTCTCTGCTGGATTATGTCCCCTATGGCGCAACCACAGTCGGATTCGGCGGCACTTATGCCACCCAGGAAAACTTCCGCATCATGCGCCAGGCTTTGGATGAAGTCAGCGCAGAACTCGGCAGATATATCAGCCTGACAAACTATGCTTCCGGACTCTGCATGCCGGAAATCGCCGCTTTGGGAGCAATGGAACGGCTTGACCTGATGCTCAACGACGCCATGTATGGCATCCTCTTCCGCGATATTAATCCCAAGCGAACCTTGCTGGACCAGTATTTTTCCAGAATGATAAATGCCTATGCCGGCATAGAAATCCAGACCGGCGAGGATAACTATCTCACCACTTCCGATGCGGTGGAGAAAGCTTATACCGTAACGGCTTCCCAGCTTATCAATGAGCAGTTTGCCCTGCTCAGCGGGATAATTCCCGAAAAGATGGGTCTGGGTCATGCCTGCGAGATTAATCCGGACATGGAAAACGGCTTCCTCTATGAACTTGCACATGCCATGCTGACCAAAGAGCTGTTCCCTCAGGCACCTGTTAAATATATGCCGCCCACCAAATTCGCTTCAGGAAATATCTTTAAGACTCACCTGATGGATGCCATGTTTAATTTCATCGGTCAGCTCACCGGACAGGGCGTCCAACTGCTTGGTATGATGACGGAAGCCATCCACACCCCGCATCTGGCAGACCGTTCACTGGCAATCGAGAATGCGCGCTATGTCTTTAACAACATCAGGGATTTGGGTGCAGAACTCAATCTGGCTGCGGATGGATTCATCAATCGACGGGCAAACTCCGTCCTCGAAGAAGCCACCCTCTTCTTGGAGAAAGTGGCGCTGGAAGGCTTGTTAAATGCCATGGCAAAGGGAGAATTTGCCGATATCAAGCGTCCGGAAACCGGCGGCAAAGGTGGAGACGGAGTCTTCCTCAAAGAACAGGGCTACGTCAATCCCTTTATGGACAGGATGAAATCCGAGCTGAAGGTCAATTGAAATGAGCAAAGATAAAAATCAGATTGTCAAACCCTATGGCGATACCCTCAACGACGGCAAGATGCAGCTTTCCTTCACCTTGCCGGTGGAACCGGGTGAAAAAGGTAAGGAAGCGGCACGCCTGCTACTCAAAAAGATGGGCTTCGATGAAATCGACATCTGCGGTATGCGCGACCTGACGGAAGGTTTTACGCATTTTATGGCCTATGCTGCAACAAGCGCCAGCGTCGATTACAGCAAGATTTCGGTTAAGACCGTGGATACGGAAGTCATGAGCATGGAAGATACGGACGATTTCATCAGAACGCATCTGGGCAAGCCTGTCACGGTTATCGGTGCCTGTATAGAAAGCGATGCCCATACTGTCGGGATTGATGCGATAATGAATATGAAAGGCTACAACCACCGTTATGGGCTGGAAAGATACAAGTATTTCAATGCCATAAATCTGGGCGCTCAGGTATCATGCGAAGATCTGCTGGCACGTGCCAGACAGGAAAATGCCGATGCGGTGCTGGTTTCCCAGATAGTGACGCAAAAGAATATCCACATCAAAAATCTCACCCGGTTGATTGAACTGGCAGAAGCAGAAAACCTGCGCCACAAGATGCTCTTTATCTGCGGCGGTCCCAGGCTCAGTCATGAGCTTGCCATCGAGCTTGGTTATGACGCGGGGTTCGGCACAGGCAGTTATGCCACCGATGTAGCCAGCTATATCGCCATCACTTTGGCAGAGAGAAGCAAACAAGGCTGATCCTATGGATGTCAGGACAGCGTTGTTGCAGACCATTCACACCGCTTCCAGGAAGTTCTCTCCCTACAACCTTTTAACCGAGCAACTGATACATCTGCCTTTTAACCGTCCCATCTACATCTTTGCCCTGGGTAAAGCTGCTTACCAGATGACGGAAGCAGTCCTGAATCACGCCAAACATGAGCAGTTTATCAGAATCATGGGCGGACTGGTGATCACCCGTCAAGGCTATGTCAAAGGTCCTTTGGACAAGATGAAGATAATCCAGTCGGGACACCCCCTGCCCAATGAACAGAGCTTTGAAGCAGGCGAGGAAGCCATCCGTTTCCTCTCCAATCTGAAGGAAACGGACATTCTGCTGGTGCTGCTTTCGGGTGGAGGTTCTGCCATGATGGAAAAACCTGAGCAGGGCTTTACCAGAGAAGATATCATTTCCCGCACGGAAGAACTGCTGAAGAACGGCTCCAACATCGAGGTCATCAATACCGAACGCAAAAAGATGTCTGCCATCAAAGGCGGCAA
>DAHVPA010000172.1 GCA_027318525.1 Candidatus Cloacimonadota bacterium
CATTATGCCTTCCGCTTATCGCTATGGCACTGTCAATCCTGCCGCAAAGAACATTGTGCCGGGGCTGAATATCTCCGCAGCGGAATATAAAAGGCGGGTGAGCCGCTTTAAGGAACACCTTAATCCGGAAGCCAGAACGCCACAGACGGGAACAGTCAACAACGTCTGCATCTTTATCCGCTTTGCTGACCAGACGGAGTTTACGCAGCCACGTTCCGCCTTTGAGGAAAAGTTCAATGCAGTGGGCGAAAATGTCTATTCGCAGCGCAGTTACTTTCAGAAAGCGAGCTACAATCAGCTAAACATCGTTACATCCATGTATCCGAACAGCCTGCCGGACGTCAATGTCTCATATCAGGACAGTCATCCGCGGAGTTACTTTATGCCCTATAACCAGGTGACCAATCCTGACGGTTACAGTGATGAGGATGAGCGCGCCATCCGCGAGCAGACCATGCTGGCTGATGCTGTGACAGCAGTTGCGGCTCAGATTCCACCCACACTGAATGTGGATGCTGACAATGACAGCTATGTGGACAACGTCTGCTTTGTCATCCGCGGACCGCATACAGCTTGGGCAGATTTGCTCTGGGCGCACCGCTGGTTTTTATACTATGGCAATGCTGTGATTAATGGCAAGCAGGTGGGGGACTATACCTTCCAGCCGGAAAATCAGAACGAAGCTTATATCATCTGCCACGAAATGTTTCATTCCATAGGCGCACCGGACCTTTACCATTACGACTTCAACGGAGTGTCGCCGGTCGGAAACTGGGACCTGATGGAATCCGGCAAAGGACACATGGGCGCTTATATGAAAAAGGAATACGGCGGCTGGCTGCCCAATCCGAGCGTGATTTCCCAGACGGGCACCTATACCTTAAATCCGGTTACATCAAACACCAACTGCTTTTACAGGATTAACGCCACGGGCATTACTAACGAATATTTCATCCTGGAATACAGGAAAAAAGGCAGCGACTTCTTTGAACGCAATCTGCCTGAATCGGGACTGCTCATCTACCGCATCAACATTACCCAAAACGGCAATGCGGAAGGTCCTCCTGATGAGGTTTATATCTACCGTCCCAATGGGACAAACACAGTCAATGGTGATATCGCCAATGCAGGATTCAGTCTGGATAACGGACGCACGGAATTTAACGACTTCACCAATCCCAACTGCAAACTGACCTATGGTCAGCTGGCACACCTGAATATCAGCAATATCGGCATCAGCGGTGAGACGCTTTCTTTCCATTACAATGCGTCAGCAACGGAATTGCCGCCTGTCATCAGCAACGTTTATCCGCAGGAGGGTGATGTCCTGGTGCCTGGCACTTATAACTTTACGGCAACTTTAACGACACACGGGAGCAACATAGCTTCGGTGGACTTTATCCTGGATGGCAGCACCGTGAATAGCTACACCCTGGCACCTTACAGCTATAGCTGGACTGCTTCCCAGGCTGAGGCAGGAAATCACACACTAATGGTTACGGCGCATACTGTCAGCGGCTTGACGGCAAATCACCTGGTTCGCTTCAGGGTGGTGAATCCCCTGGAGCAGACATGGTTTAACTGGACAACAGCAAATCCTGTATATTCTGCTTTCGGGAGAGGTTCGTTGCCGATTCAAGTGGCGATAGACCTGGATTTGGGCACGGAAGATTATGTTGTGAAAGGTCTTGCTTTAAACGTTGATGACGACCCCTATGGCGACCCGGCTGTGCCGGGATTGGTCTCTGTCAAAATCAACCGCTTTGCGGATGGTGCTATTACAGAAACAACTTTGCTCAACCTGGGTGATGTTATAATTCCGCTTAATCAGCATTATGAAATGGCAGTGACCGACACGACTGTCCTGAGTGGAGAAATCGCTTTGATAGTGAACCTTTACGAATATCAGAACATCGTGTTTGATAATAACGGAGTGACGGGTCACACTTGGATTACAGAGCCGGACCGTCCCTGGACTGATGCTCAGGCACGGGGTATGCTGGGAGCGGCGGATATCGGACTCAAGCTGCAGGCACCCAATGTGCATAATGAGGAAAATGTATTTCCAGTGCCTTTGGCAAAGCTTTCCTGCTATCCCAATCCCTTTAGTGATGAGGTTTCCATCAAATATGAACTGCAGTCATCAACAGATGTGTCAATGGCAGTTTACAATCTGAAAGGGCAAAAGGTTAGAACCTTGTTCCAAGGCAAACAAAGCAAGGGCAGCCATACGCTGGCATGGGATGGAAAAAATACAGAAGGTAAGTATACCGGAAACGGGATTTACCTGGTGCGTCTGTCTGATGAAAAGGGAGCACATATTATCAAGAAAATAGTTTTGAGCAGATAGGATTGATTACGTAAGCAAACAATATCTTATACCCTGGCTGATTTTCCTGCCAGACTGCCGGTACTGAATGCTGCCTGGATATTGAATCCGCCTGTGGGCAGGGCATAGTCCAAAACTTCGCCTGCCAGATAAAGTCCCGGCACTAGTCTGCTTTCCATTGTATGCGAATTCACTTCCTTGAGCACAACTCCGCCGGCTGTGGACATCGACGTAGCAAAGCTTTCCACTTTGCTTACGGTGAAATCCGCCGCGGTCAGGAATCCTATGATTTGATTGATTTGCTTCTTGTTCAATTCGCGCACAGGCGTATCGATATAGATTCTTAGATAATGCAGGGTCGAGGTCAGGATAGCTTCGGTCAGGGGTAAAATCTTAAGGGCATTGATGATATTGCGTTTGGGATTGGTCTGCAGGGCTTGGGAGACAAGCTTTTCCGCTTCCGGGAGCAGATGAATACGCACAGTATCGCCCTTGGAGATAAGGTGTGAATTGTTTAGTATCAAGGGACCGGATAATCCTCTGTGCGTAAAGAGCAGGTCACCCGTGTCGCTATGTCTGCTGCCAGAGGAGATGAAATCCGCTTTGACGTTGGTGACAGTGCTGCCTGCAGAATGGCTGAAGGAAGCAGTCTGTGCAGTTTCTATGGATGCCAGGGACGGTTTTATCGGGTTGATGGTGTGTCCCAGTGCTTGGGCAAAAGCATAGCCGTCACCGGTGGAACCGGTTTGCTGCCAGCTCGCTCCACCGCAGGCAAGCAGGAGCTTTTTACAGTGAATTGTGTTCTCTTTAGTCTTGAGAGAAAACCCTGTCTTTGTCTTTTGAATGGACAGAACATGAACGTTATAGACGATATCAGCGCCATTGAGCAGAGCTGCTTTCAGCAGGGCATCCCTTACGTGTTCAGCTTTTAAAGAGACTGGAAAAACCTTGCCGTCCTTCCTGGCAATACTGGGACAGCCTGCTTCCCCTAGCAAATTGATAAAGTAGTCATTGTCAAAGGAATAGACAGACGGTTTGAGGAAAGGGCCTGCCTTGCGGCAAGCCCGAATGAAGTCTGTTTTAGCTAATGTATTGGTGAAGTTGCATTGTCCGGAGCCGCTGAGCAGCAGTTTGACTCCGGCTTCCCTGTTTCTTTCTATTATTACAGCGCCTGGTCCACAGGCAATTGCTGCAGCCAATCCTGCAGGTCCGGCACCGATTATGGCAAAAGGGATAGTCTTGTTCAAAACTGGACTTTCCGCTTTTGATAGATATAGGTAGCCAGTATGTACAAAAAACCACTGACTGCTATTTTGAGAGCTACTCCCCAACTGAAAACAGTGCACCAGACATTATATAAGAAATAGGGCGGCAATTTAAACATCTCCAACTGGTGTCCAGTGTTCATTGCATGGACCACCTGGATGCCGTAATTCATGGTCGGGAAGATCTGGGTGAAGCTGCCGATATTGGAAACTATAAGATCAAACAATCCTTTGATGGGATGGGGGATATGCACCCCCAGCAAATAGTTTATTATCATAACCGCTGCCTGCAACGAACCTGCAACCAAAGCGCCCTTACCGACTGCGTTATCTCTGAAGATGGATGATAACAGGAAGCAGATGGAGCCCAGCACCAGTAGAGAAATCGAAAGGTGCACCCAACCCGCCAGGAAGCCGTTCAGGCTAAGCCACCAGTCCACTTTCAGGGGAGAAATGATCAGCAAAGTCAGATTACCTAAGATATATTGGAAAAGCCCGATGGTAAAAGCGACTGCCATCAGTCCGCCAATTCCCGAGATAAAGCGGGAAGCGGTAATCTGCCAGACCGGGACCGGCTGGGACCGGTGGAACAGCTCGCATTTGTGTTTCACATCGCTGTTCAGCAGGGTTGAA
>DAHVPA010000173.1 GCA_027318525.1 Candidatus Cloacimonadota bacterium
AGGATGCTACCCTGGGCTATCAGTTCTGCTGCATTCGGTCCCAGTATGTGCACGCCGACCAAACGGTCATCTTCAGCCCGGGAAATGACTTTAACAAATCCGTTAACGTTACCTCCTGCCATTGCTTTTCCGTTGGCTGTAAAAGGAAATTTGCCAACTTTGATGTCTCCGTATTTTTCTGCGGCTTGTTTTTCTGTTAAACCGACAGAGCCAATTTCAGGAAATGTAAAGGTGCATCGGGGAATGTTTTCGTAGATTAACTCAGAATCAGGTGTTGCATGATTATATTCTGCGCATTTTATCTGTTCTGCAACGTATAAACCTTGTTTGGATGCCGTGTGTGCCAGCGCAAGCTTGCCAGTGACATCACCAATTGCATACATGCCTGCAATTGAGGTTTGCATATTTGCATCAATATCTACCGCCCCATTGGGGAGCAACTTCAGTGCATCGGGAACTTCCAAATCGAGAGATGGAATTCTGCCCACACTTAGGAGGACCTTATCCACTTCCAATTCACTGTCATCTGTTAGTTTAAGCGTCAGGCTTTGTTCTTTTTTTACGGCGGCTGTGACTCCCACTCCCGTCTTGATTTTTATCCCGGCTTTTTTCAGGCAAACATGCATCCTTTTGGCAATCTCTTCATCCTCAGTGGATAGAATAGTCGGCAGAAATTCTATCAGGTGAATTTCTACTCCAAAGGCGGCAAACACTGATGCAAACTCACAGCCGATTACTCCTCCGCCAACAATGGCGAGGCTGGCTGGCAGTTTTTCCAGTTTGAGGATACCTGTTGATGATAATATATCCACTTCGTCGATTTTCACAGCAGGCAGCTCTTTGGGCAGGGATCCGGTCGCAAGAATTACATAGTCAGAGCTGATGGCTTCTTCATCTGCCAGCGAAATGATAAATCTATCATCAGATTTTGCGATTTTAGTGGCGGCAGTTTTTATGACAGGTATCTTTCTTTTGTTGAATAGATATTCAATGCCTGATACAAGTTTTTCCACCACTTCGTTTTTACGGGTAAAGACTTTTTGATAATCCAGAGCTCCCTTATGGGCATCCAAACCAAAAGATTCAGCTTCCGAAAACTCATGCCAGAGTTCTGCTGACTTAACCAATGCCTTGGTTGGAATGCAACCCCAATTCAGGCACACTCCTCCCAGCCTTTCTTTTTCTATCATGACGCATTCAATGTTATATTGATTCAGTCTGATAGCTGTTTCATATCCTCCGGGACCGCCTCCGATTATGGCTGTCTTATAATGTCTCAATCTATCTCCTGGTTAGTATATTTTTCAGGCTAAAATTACTTATTGACTTTGCGCAGACGGCTATTAAGGATTCCCATCTCATCTCTGTATTTGGCTATTATGCGTCTGGAAATCGTCAATCCATCAGCTCTTAGCTTTTCTACCAGTTCCTGGTCACTGAGTGGATTATCCTTATCCTCAGATTCTATCAGTTTGAGGATGTGCGATTTGACTCTTTGTCGCGAGACTGATTCATAATTATCATCTTTGCCTGCTGTGGAAGTAAAGAAATCCTTCAAACAGAAAATCCCGTAAGGAGTTTCTGCATACTTATGTTTGACCACCCTTGAAATTGTCGATTCACTAACTCCCAAGTCCTGTGCGATTACAGCATAGGTGAGAGGAACCATTACACCTGATCCGTTGTAAAAAAAGTCGGACTGATGCTTGACTATGGATAGTGTTACACGCTCCAGAGTCCGCATCCGCATATAAATTGACTTGATCAGGAATTTGGCTGAATTGATCTTATCACGCACAAACTGCATGGTCTCCTTGTCTTTAAATCCGCGGCTGATCATTTTCCGGTAGCGGGGACTGATAATTATATTGGGTGTTATCATATCGTTGATGATAACGATAAATTCATCTTCCAGCTTTTTAATGGTGACATCAGGAAAAATATAGTTATTGGTGGAAGGCATTATACGCAAACCCGGTTTGGGATCGAGCTGAGAAACCTGGTCACGGGCGTTCAGGATGATTTCTTCCGATACACCAAAGTGGGAGGCTATTTTCTGATAACGGCGATGAATCAGGTTATCAAACTGGTCGGTAACCAGACCCACCAGGATTCTGTTTTGCTTTTGCTCAGGCGAAAGCTGCGCCAAAAGACATTCCGTGATGCTTCTGGCAGTAAGACCCTGGGGAGGGAGTGATAGCACAAGCTTATGGATGCGCACTGCGTCATGATGCGTAAGGTTATACATGGCTGCTAATTCATCCAGGTTAAAATCGGCTGGCAGGAAACCATAAGAATCACAGTTTTCCACCAAATCTGAAGCAAAATCAAATTCATCATTACTCAGATTGAAGGGGTAAAGCTGTTCCAGAAACTTAAATCTGCCATCTTCTTCATAGCGGACAAGGTGCTCCGTATGCTCCTCATCAATCTCACCGCTGCCGTAACCGCCTTCCTGATGAAATTCGTTCCATTGGTCCAGAGTATCGGTAAGTTCCTTGGCTTCTGCCAGAGTTTGTCCGCCTTCAGCATCGCTCTGTGGACTTTCCAAAGGGGTTTCGCTTTCAGTGGAGGAGCTATCCGGAGTGAATTCTTCCAGGTCCTCTTCGTCTTTTTCATCTCTCAGTTCCAGCAGTGGATTGTTGACAAGTTCCTGCTTGATATAGACTTCCAGTTCCAAAGCAGGAAGCGACAGCATCTTCAGGGACTGCAGCATTTTGGGCTTGAGTGCCAGTTCCTGTTTTTGTCTGAGAGATAGGATATGTTCCAAAGATGCCATAATCTTTACTCGAATTGAGGATTCATCTGGAATCTTTCACCCAAATATACTTCGCGGGCTTTTTCGTCATTGATAAGTTCGCGACTGTTTCCCGACACAATTATTTTTCCTTCGTAGATAATATAAGCGCGGTTGACGATTTTCAAAGTCTCGACTACGTTGTGGTCTGTAATCAGAATGCCGATGCCTTTCTGTTGCAGCTTCATAATGATATCCTGAATGTCTGCTACAGCAATGGGATCAACTCCGGCAAAAGGTTCGTCCATAAACAGGAAAGTGGGATTGGTCACCAAAGCCCGGGTGATTTCCAGCTTGCGCCTTTCACCACCGGACAGAGTATAGGCTTTTTGCTTGGCAAGATGGGTGAGATTCAGCTCTGCCAGATACTCTTCCAGCTTGACCGTCCTTTCTTTTTTGGAAAGATGCAGGGTCTCCAAAATAGCGAGGATATTCTGCTCCACCGTTAGTTTATGAAAGATGGAAGGTGCCTGAGCCAGATAGCCGATACCAAGTCTGGCACGCTTATACATCGGTTTTCTGGAAATCTCGGTATCGTCGAAATACACATGTCCGGCATTGGGGCGTGCCAATCCCAGAATCATATAAAAAGTGGTGGTTTTACCGGCGCCATTGGGACCGAGTATTCCCACAACTTCACCCTGCAGGATTTCCAGGCTGAGTTCATTCACGACTCGCCGTTTGCCGTATATTTTAACGAGGTTTTCCGCTCGAATCTTATGTTTATCCATAATTCTAAGATAACGAACAGAACTATTTTTGTCAAGAAAAAGCAGTCCCTGGTGTAAATAAATCCAAAAATTGGTATGATTTTTGTTTCAAAGCAGACTTCTAACTCCCTGTAAATCATCTAAATGTCCTTACAGCAAAGCTCCTGTCTGTTTTCTTTACTTTCTCTTTTCCTCCTTAATCCCACCCTGTTATCAACCCGGGGTCCTCCTGGCATCCTCCTGGGCTAACCCCAGGTGGATCCCACGTGGATACGGCGTGGAATCCAAGTCTGGATTAAGGAGCAAGAGAGAAAGGGGAGAGGTCTATAGCAGATTTACATTGTCTATAGAATAGCTGTCGCAGGAATGAAAGGCAGAAAAATCCGACAAAGCCTTGTCCCAAGAGGTTTGGAAACTTTTGGACTGCCAGGTTTTGGGACGAACATAGACAGAATTTACGATAAGATTCCGGTTTTTTCGGTCTGCTTTGGGATCCATGATCCCGACCAGCTCATCCCGCCAAAGGATAGGACAATTCCAATAGCCAAATCTGCGTTTGGCTGGGGTAACGTAACACTCCAGAGCATATTCAAACTGAAAAAGCTTGGTCAGGCGTGGACGCAAAATGACAGCATTGTCAAAAGGTGAGAGAATACGCAGGCGGTTGTCCTGTTTTACCGAGCAGATAGTATCCAGATCCGTTTCTGTAAA
>DAHVPA010000174.1 GCA_027318525.1 Candidatus Cloacimonadota bacterium
GTCAGTATAAAACTGTGTGTTATTTGTGCCATTGTGATGAAAAAGAAAACGGGATGAAGTGATTCCATCCCGTTTCCGATATTAATTGAGTGTTATTCGAAGTTGACGGTGGGGGCTTGCTCTGCACCGGCAGCAGCTTTGAAGAGTTCTGCCGCTTTCAGGTTGAACATTCCGGCGAAGATATTGTTGGGGAAGATGACCAGGATTTTATTGAACTTGGCAGCGACGTCGTTATAGACGCGGCGTTCCTGATTAATCCTGTTCTCCGTGCCTTCGAGCTGTTCCTGCAGGCTGAGGAAGTTTTGGTTGGCTTTAAGCTGAGGATAATTTTCCACCACGACCATCAGTCTGGAGAGAGCGCTGTTCATGCCTTCGGCAGAAGCCTGGAGATTGGCAAAAGCCTGAGGGTCATTGATGGCTTCTTTGGGAAGCTGGAGGCTGCCGCTCATTTTGGCACGGGCTTCGGTCACTTCCACAAAGGTGGATTTTTCAAAATTGGCAGCGCCTTTGACGGTGTTGACCAGATTGGGAATGAGGTCGGCACGTCTCTGATAGGCTGCCTGCACCTGGGCAAACTGGTTTTGGACATCAATCTGGGCTTTTTGCATCATGTTATACTTACCCACGACCCAGCCAATAACCATAATCAGGAGAATGACTATTATCAAGAGAATTATCAGTCCTTTTTTCATGTTAACTCCTTGCGGTTTGATTCTATTTTGAGCAGGATATTCACCTGCCGCATTGATGTAAAGAAAAATCGGTCAGCGCAGTGTGATTTTGCCTTTGCGGACTATCAGATTGACCCGGAAAGCCTCATGGACAGGCACTCCGTCGGAGCTGTTAAAGCCTGTGCTGTCTGCCAGCACGAAATCGCCTTTGGTCGTGATGCGTGGTTTGAAAGCAGAAGGCAGGTCAAGATCCAGGGAGCCTTTGTCCAGACTGACATTAAGGGTGAGGCTGTCCACGCTGTCAGGAATGACAAGGCGGGCTTTTCCCTTGCCCAGGTTTAGGTTTACAGAACCATTCCAGATGAAATTATAAGCGATATTAATAGTGTTGTCCAGTTCCGTAAAAAAACGCTTCTGCTTTTGGGAATAGTGCATTTTAAGAGAGTCAGCAGCGAACCATTCATCATAATGGGGGATAATCCTGCTGCCGGGAAAGCCAAACGCCTGCGCTTCTGCTTTGAGAAGCATCCCCGCACCGGGAAGTAAAGTCAGGTCAGCAACCGGCAAATCCACTTGCAGATGATGACTTTGAGCTGATAAACGGGTGGTGTAATTGGTGGAATGGGAATGCTGCAAACTCTGCTTGTCTTTGAAGGAATACGGCGTGGCAAGCATAACGCCAAATAATAGAAAGATTGCGAAAATGGAGACAATTAGCCCAACAATCAGACGCTGGCGACGGTCGATTTCCAGATGAGCATGATAAAACCAGATGCCCTGATTGAGCTTCAGTAAATAAAAGAGGACAGTGCCGGTCAGATAGACCAGCAGTCCGGCGACAATCACATCGCTGAGCCAATGCCCACCCTGAGCAATTCGTGCCAAGCCAATCAGCAGTCCTGCCACAATCCCGGTTGCAAGGGAAACGGCTGCCCAGACTTTGTGCTTTTTCCTCAGGACAAACCAGGGAATAAAGAGATAAAAGCCCATGGAGGCATGCCCGCAGGGAAAAGACTTGCCGGGACTGGAAGGGTCAATCTGCAGCAGCTTTTCATAACGATATTTGCCACCGAAGTCAGTCAGATTGCGGGGTCGGGGTCTGCCCCAATGGTCTTTAAGAACTGTATTGATGAGTAAACCGGGACCCAGCAGCATTACGAGCGCCAGAAAAGCTCCCACCTTGCGCCATTTAGTCCACTTATAAGCCTGAAAGCTTAGTCCGAACAGCACCAGCCCAGTTACAGCAAGTAACAACGCCGGAAGATTGCCATAATGATAGAGTAATTTGAAGCCGGGAGAATCCTTCAAAAACCAGCCCTGATCAGCACTGTAAAAGAGCTTCTGCAGGAGGAAATCGAGTTCGCTGACCCTGAATACGATGACAGTGACAGCAAAGAGGAAGACTGGAATCAGGAAATCAAAGCTCAAGAAAAAACGACGGCTCTTGCGAGCCGTCATTTCGGACTTGTGATGTGTTTTGGACATAGGTTTATTCGGCAGCAGGTTTCTTTGCCCTGGAGGGCTTTTTCTCTGCTGTTTCAGCTTTATCCTTGGCGGCAGCCTTGGCTTTGACCGTCTTGGGTTCCTTGGCTTCCTTGGGTTCTTTGGCTGCTACTTTTGCCTTGGTGGTTTTGGGTGTTTTTACTACTGCCTCATCGTCAGTTTTAGCTTTTTTGGGAGCGGCTTTTTTGACTGCTTTGGGGGCAGGTGTTTCTTTTTCTTCAGGAGCAGGTTCAGCTACTGGAGCGGCTTCCGGAGCGGGAGCTTCTTCCACGGCAGGTTCCTCCTGCTTCGGCTGCTCAGGGATTTCAACAGTGGCAACTGTTTCCACCACTGTTTCAGCTATGACAGCCTCAGGTGCTGCAGGAACTTCTTCCACAACGGGTTCTGCCGGTGTTGGTTCCACAGTCGGTTCTACAGCAACTGGTTCTTTTGCTACGGGTTCTTGCTCATCAGCTTCAGTTACATCTGCATCCGGCATATCTTCATGCTCGTCATCACCGCTTTCCATTGTGTCCGTATCGTCCTTGCCACGTTCTTTCTGACGGGCGTCCTTCTCCGCTTTCTTGCGTGCCAGACGGGCTATGCGTTCACGCATATACTGTTCGTGCAAAGCGATATATTCTTCCTGCAGTTTGGGATCGCGGGAGAAGAAGAAGGCTTTGACGGACATGATAAGCCGGCGGTTTTCGGTATCCAGTTCGATGACCTTGAGGGGCAGTTCCTCGCCTACATGGAAGGCGTCTTCAGAGTGCTCCAGCTTTGGAATGGCAAGGTGCGAAATCGGCACAAAGCCTTCCACCACATAGTCATCAACCATGATATCAACCAGAATTCCCTTGGGGATAAGCTTGCTGACTTTGCCTTTGATTTCAGTATTGACAGGCAGCTTTTCGGGCAAAAATTCCCAGGGGTCGCTGCGTAATTGTTTGACACCAAGGGCGATGCGGTGCAGGGCACGGTCGATGGAGAGCACGATGGCTTCCACGTCCTGATTCTTTTTATATACTTCCTTGGGATGATAGATGCGCTTGGTCCAGCTGATATCGGAGATATGAATCAGCCCGTCAATGCCGTCTTCGATTTCGACAAAAGCGCCGAAAGCAGTGAGACTTTTCACCTTGCGGGTGAGGACGGTTCCGATGGGATAGCGGTCTTCAATAGTGAGCCAGGGATTGGCTTCCATCTGTTTCATACCGAGGGAGATGCGTTTGTTTTCTTTATCCAGTTCAAGGACGATGGCGTTTACGGTGTCATTGACTTTCAGGACACGGCGAGCGTCTGTAATCTTCTTGGTCCAGGACATTTCAGAGATGTGGACCAGTCCTTCCACGCCGGGTTCGATCTCGATAAAAGCGCCGTAGGATTTGACGCTGACGACCTTGCCGGTGACCCTGGTTCCTTCCGGATACTTGATTTCGATATGTTCCCAAGGATGCGGGACAAGCTGTTTTAAGCCGAGTGAAATCTTGCCGCTTTCGGCATCGTAATGGATTACCTTGACTTTGAGTTTGTCGCCGATGCTGAGCATTTCAGCCGGGTGGTTGATTTTGCCCCAGGACATATCAGAAAGATGCAGCAGACCGTCAATGCCGCCCAAATCTATGAAAGCGCCGTATTGGGTGATGTTTTTGACTTCACCTTCGAGTTCGGCACCGATTTCGATATGGGAAAGCAGTTCGCTGCGTTTGGAAGACATTTCTTCTTCCAGCACTTTCTTGCGGGATAGTATGATGTTGCGTCTGTCCTCATCCAGGCTGACAATCTTGAAAGTCATTTCCTTGCCGATGAACTGGTCGAGGTTGGGAATGGGTTTGAGAGACATCTGGGAGCCGGGAAGGAAGGCTTCAATGCCGAGTACATCGACAATCATGCCGCCTTTGACTCTTCTGCGGATAAAGCCGGGAACGGTTTTTTCCTGTTCAAAGGTCTCTTTCAGAATCTGAATGTTAAGGATAAAATCTGCGCGCTTTTTAGATAGGTGTAG
>DAHVPA010000175.1 GCA_027318525.1 Candidatus Cloacimonadota bacterium
ACCGTATCAAAGAAGAGCTCGATGCTTTCTTCGCAGGAACCTTAAAGGAGTTTTCTCTTCCATATAAAGTTGATGGCTCTGAATTTGAGCTGCAAGTTTGGAATGCTACCAAGACAATTCCTTATGGGAAAACGATGTCCTATGCGGATATTGCTGCTCAAATTGGCAATCCGGATGCCAGCCGTGCCGTTGGATCTGCTTTGGGCAAAAACCTGTTGCCGTTATTGATACCCTGTCACCGAGTGATTGGCAGCGATGGCGAACTGCATGGCTTTGCAGGCGGTGTTGAAGTTAAAAAGTTCCTGCTTGAACATGAGGCTAAATTTAAAGGTAATTGATTTGATTGCAGGTATTGGCATAGACATAATTGATGTGGGAAGGATAAAAAGGGTTTTAGAGCAAAACCCGGCTTTCAGGCAAAAGGTATTTTCAGAAAGCGAAATTGCCTATTGTGATGCCAAAGCGGAACCTGCCATGTCTTACGCTGTGCGTTTTGCCGCCAAAGAAGCTTTTATGAAGGCTTTGGGAACAGGCTGGAATCATGAAGTGCGCTGGTCGGAAATTGAAACCATAACCTCCCTTGATGGTGCTCCGGCACTCAATGTATCTGGCAATACCAAGGAAGCAATGCTCAAGCGCGGTATCACAGCCTGCCACTTATCTCTTTCGCACGAAAAAGACTATGCAATTGCCAGTGTTGTGCTGGAAAAATAATCAAACTTGACAACATTTCGATTTCGGTTAACAAGCACACATATATTGAGGTATTAATGAATTGTTACGCATTCATAGGCATTCAGGGGAGCGGGAAAGGAACCCAAGCAGTCCTTTTGAGCGAATATCTGAACTATCAGCATATCAATATCGGTGACCTTTTTAGATACAATATAAAAAACAACACCCCCATGGGTCAGACCGTGAAAGCCATCATACAAAGGGGTGAATTGGTTCCTGATGCAACTGTATTCGAGTTGGTCAGGCTCAATGTCAGTTCCGATGCTTTGGGCATTGTCTTTGACGGTTTTCCTCGGACTATAGCCCAGGCAGAATACCTTCTGGACCATTATCAACTGCAAAAAGTCTTTTATCTAGACTTGTCTGAAACCACTGCTATACAAAGAATTTCAGCCCGCAGGGTTTGTCAGTCCTGTGGTGAGAATTATAATTTGAACTCACAACCTCCTCATACTAAAGACATTTGTGACAAATGTGGTGGATTGTTGATTATCCGCAATGACGACAAGCCTGATGCTATCAGCAAACGCTTTGCAGAGTTTTATGAGCAGACTTCACCGCTTAAGGAGTTCTTTATAAAGCACAATCTCCTGGTCAATATCAAGGCAGAGGGGACTGTGCAGGATATATTTGACTTATTGAAGGTGAACCTGGCTTCCCGGTAAGGGTATGAAAGCAAAGATTGGCAGGAAACTGCAGGACCTGATAGAGTCATTTGCTTACCCACTTGCTCTCTGGAATTTTCTGCTTCTTTTTTTTGAACCCCTGTTTGGCAGATATATTGAGATACATACATCCCAGTTATGGACTGCTTATAGCAATCTTGCATATTTACTCTTTATCCTTTTGGTTCGTAATACCTTCTTTTCAATTGAAGAGCATAGATATAAGACAGTCGCTGATGCTCTGATATTGGTCTTTGGCAGTCTTTTGCTGCTGTATGATGCCAAGTTCGTTATCTTTTTCCTGTTTATCCGGCAGGTGTTTTATTTTGCCAAATTCTTTTTTTTGCATGCATTTGAAGGAGCTCTATACAAGAAAATGATGGGTAATCCACCCATTACATTTATGATAAGTTTTGCAGCCACAATTTTATCCGGGACGTTTTTATTAATGCTGCCTTCAGCTACTGTTACACACAAGATGACTCCTTTTATCAATGCTCTGTTTACTTCGACTTCTGCTACATGTGTAACCGGTTTGGTCGTTGTGGATACCGGATCATACTATTCATTGTTTGGGCAACTGGTGATTTTAACTCTGATACAAATCGGCGGATTGGGGATTATGACTATATCCACAGCTTTTGCAGTGCTTTTGGGGCAAAAGCTGGCATTGAAAGTGGAAAATGTAATGCAGAATGTGATGGGTGAAAGCAAGAGCTTTGACATGATGGCACTGATTAAGAATGTGATATTATTCACTATGCTGATAGAGATAATCGGAGCCGCATTTATGTTTATTACATTCAGCCGTTTGTTTTCGCCCGGAAAAGCTCTGTATTACTCGATTTTTCACTCTGTTTCAGCGTTTTGCAATGCCGGTTTCGGTTTATATAAGGATAGTTTTAGCAGTTTCTATGCAGATTTCAACATAAATGCTGTAGTCACTTTGCTTATAATATTTGGCGGTTTGGGATTTCCTGTGATGGCAGATGTGTATAACAGGCTGATGCATAAAACGCAGCGTTATTCACTTACATTGCATACAAAGATAGTTCTTTCCATGACAGCCTTATTGCTGGTCTTGGGCACTATCTCATTCTTTTTATCTGAATACCATTATACAATGAGCGATATGCCCTGGCACCAAAAACTGCTTTGTTCCTGGTTCCAGTCTGTAACCTGCAGAACAGCAGGTTTTAACACCATTGACCAGGGGCAGATGAGCCATGCGTCAATCTTGGTATCTATCATACTGATGTTTATCGGAGCATCACCCGGTTCGACAGGTGGTGGTGTCAAAACATCCACTTTTGCCCTTTTGCTGATAGCAATTCTCGCTCTAGTAAGAGGTCAATCCGACCTCATGATTTTCCGCAGAAAAATAGCTACCAGCAATGCCCGTCAAAGCACCAGTTTGATTACTTTATCGTTGATGTTTGTCAGTTTTATCGTTTTTCTGATTTTACTAATTGATCCTTTTACTTTGGAAGAAACCCTTTTTGAAGCTGTATCCGCTTTTGGCACAGTGGGTTTGAGCACTGGTATTACAACACATTTAAGCAGTCTAAGCAAGCTGCTGATCATAATCCTTATGTATATCGGCAGAGTGGGTCCTTTGACAGTCCTGTTTGCCTTGTCACAAAGGAAAAAGGTCCTGCATTATACTCTACCGGAAGAACGGGTCACCGTCGGTTAAAACAAGGAGGTTTACTTTGGCAAAATATGCAGTTATTGGTTTGGGTCGTTTTGGTTGGACCATTGCCACGACTCTGGCTGACAATGGGATTGAAGTCATTGCGATAGACAAAGATGCCAAGCTGATTGATGAAGTTAAGGATAAAGTAGCATTGGCTGCCTGTTTGGATGCAACCGACGAAGATGCTTTGCGCAGCATGTTTGTTCAGGATACTGATGCTGTGATTTTAGCCATTGGCAGTAGCATTCAGGAAAGCATTCTTACTTGCGCTATCCTGAAAAAAATAGGGGTGGGATATATCCATGCCAAGGTGGAAAACCATCTACATGCCAAGATCTTGGAATTCATGGGAGTGCAAAAGATATATCTGCCTGAAGAACTGATTGGCGAACAACTTGCCAAGACTCTTATTTCCAAGAATATTTTGGAATATATTAATCTGACATCTGGGCATATCATGGCTGAAGTGGTAGCACCCGGTGAGTTTGTCGGAAAATCTTTGCAGGATCTTTCTCTGCCTACATCCAGAGGGGTTAATATTGTAGCGATAAAGTATAACTATCTTAATGTTACCGAGGAAGGTAAAAACGAGATTGAAGTCCGGATTAATGATATGCCGGGTGCCAATGATATCATCAGAGAGGGCGATATCCTGATTATTCTGGGACCCAAGGGCAATGTGGATAAACTGATTAGGGACATGGCTACCGGGAAGATCTAATGAAAAGATCAATCAAATCCAGATACCAGCTGATGCTGCTTATCTTTTTTGCCATTTTTATCCTGGAATCCGCCCTGATTTTGGTAACTCTGGTCAGACCTGACAGCATAGTCCAGCTCAGAAACAACATCCATTCAATCGTAATTCTGTTTATTCTGATTCTGTTCGTTTATTTTATCGTCTTGTTTTACTACATACCATACCAGTTTGAAAAAGGCTTGAAAGAGATTTATGATATCCTGGAAGATATTTCCGAAGGCAAATATGACATTGACCTTGAGCTGAGGACATATCATCAGAAAGAGGAAATTTCCAG
>DAHVPA010000176.1 GCA_027318525.1 Candidatus Cloacimonadota bacterium
CCCATTATCAAATTCAGGCGTTCCGGGATAGATTACCGGATTGGCTGGCTGCCTTTGGGCGGTTATGTCAAAATGAAAGGCGAAGCCCTGGATGAAGATGCTCCCGAAGAGGCGGACAGCTTTCAATATGCCAAATGGTGGAAAAAGCTGATTATTGCAGTGGCGGGTCCATTTGCCAATTTTATCCTGGCTGTGCTGATTTTTATCCTCAGTTTTATGCTTCCGGGCAGAGTTGAAGACCTCTATCCTGTTGTCGGCAGGTCAAATGGCATCTATAGCCGCATCCTGCAGCCGGGGGATTCCATCCTAGCTGTAAACAACAAATCTGTTAGAGGATGGTATCATTTCATCGGAATAGCTGCAGAGCAGCAAAGCAGCACGGTTTTAATCAAACGCGGAGATTTGCGTTTGCGCATCAACCTGAAGAGAGATTCACTGGCAGAGCTGGCGGAAAAGGTGTTGCCGCAGGTTCCTGCAGTTGTAGGTGAGGTAAGTCCCGGTATGCCTGCCTGGAGAGCAGGGTTACGTTCCGGAGACAGGATTGTGAGGATTGATTCCAGCGACGTCAAAGATTGGTATGTGATGCGTGAACTGATTAGCTCTACCCGCAGAGATACGGTCAGGCTCACACTCAACAGGTCAGGCAAAAGCTTTGTCCAAACCCTTCAATTGGAGGAAAATCCCCTTTCGGAAGGACAAAGGCTGATTGGCATTTCCCAGCAGATGCCCGTTGTCTATTATCAGTCCAATCCACCGCTCAAAGCTATGAAATATGGCATCAGTGCAACCACCGGATTTGTTGCGGTCAATTATGTGGGGCTTTATAAACTCATCACCAATCCCGGCACCATCAAAAGCTCTGTCGGCGGTCCTGTTATGATTTATTCCCTTAGCAGTCAGTCTGCCAAAAAGGGATGGAATAGCTGGATTGTCTTTGTGGCAGCCATCAGTCTGGTCCTGATGATAATGAATTTATTGCCAATTCCCGCCTTGGATGGAGGTCATGTCATGTTTGCGCTGATTCAGGCGGTAACGGGCAAACCGTTGCCCCATAAAGTGCAGATTATTTTACAGAACATCGGGTTCATGCTTTTGTTGTTGCTGATGGTGTATGCTTTTTACAACGATTTCAGCAAGGTTTTAGCCAGAGCCTATTCCGGAATGGGTAAACCCTGAATCCTGCCAATCCGGACAGAGATTTTTTGTTTGACTAAATTTCTGCTGTCATTATCCTGATAAAATGCAAGAAATAAAATACAACAGATGTTTCGGGTGTGGTTCAGAGAATCCGGTCGGACTCAAGCTGGACTTTGCCTCTGAAAATACCGGCTCCAGCGCCTGGTTTGATTCACCATCCCGTTATGAAGGATATGATGGTGTCATCCATGGCGGCATCATCGCCACTCTGCTGGATGAAGCAATGGCAAAGGAGATTCTGGCTAGGGGTCTGATTGCTGTTACTGCCGACCTTGGCATCAGATATCGTAATCCCCTCAAGGTCGGGACAAGGGTCAAAGTCAGCGGTAAGATTACTCAGCAAAAATCGCGCACCATCCATGCTTCGTCAGTAATTGAGGACGAACAGGGCAAAATATATGCCGAAGCCACGGCAGTATATATCGTGGTCAAACGCTTGATATGAAAAATCCCTTGAACGCAGTCCTGACCCCGACCGAACAGCAGATACTGGGTTATTTCTGCGCTTTTGCCATTGTGGGAATGCTGCTCTATTATGCCGGATTACCCAGAATCTATGCAACAAAAACTGATGATGAGCTGAATGCCCTCAGCAGCGCTGTCCAGACCGATAGTATAATCACCATCGATATCCGCACTGCCGGTAAGGACGAGCTGATGCTGCTGCCGGGAATCGGAGCAAAAAGGGCTGAGGACATCATTGCCTACAGGCAGAAAAAGCAGTTTGAATCGACTGAAGAGCTGCTCAATATCAGCGGTATCGGAGCTAAGACTTTCCTGAATATGAAACCCATGCTGCTCAGTTTTGGCAAATCCGGCAGCGGTGTTTCAAATCCGGATAAACTGAAGCTTCTGGCTCAGGAACAACCTCTTTCAGATAAAGGATTGGCTGCTTCGCAAGAACAAGCTCTTGACGAAACTGGTCATTCTGCAGAAAAGGAAAATCCAACCTCCAAAGACAGTGCCAAGCAGTCAGCCGGCTCCATAAACCTGAACAGTGCCGGACTGGATGAGCTGATGAGCCTGGACGGGATTGGCGAAGTCAAAGCCAAAGCTATTCTGGCATACAGGAAAGAGATTGGCAGATTTACTTCGATTGAGCAGTTGCTTGATGTGAAGGGAATCGGTACCAAGACATTGGAAAAGAATCGCTCAAGACTGAGCTTATGAGATTACGGGAGACAGCATGAAATCAGATACTTCAAATCCTGCCTGGAAGCCCACTTTAACCCTTGCCAAGCTGTTTGAAGAACAGAATCAGTTCTATGATGCCCTGGCTATTTACGAGATCATCAGCCAAACAGATGATACCCCGGAACTGCATCAAAAGATTGAAAACCTGCAAAAACGCATCCTTAACGACCCCAACATGCGTTATGACTCCCGCATCGAACAGCTTTTTTCTCCGGAAGAGCTGACTTACCTCAAGATTTTGAATCATTCTGCCTTTGAAAATCTGTCCCGTATGCAGACGCAATATGCACAGGGCGGCTCTGATTATGAAGTTACGCTGGATGATGAAGACCCCAGGGACAGACCTACTGTATCAGCATTTGAACTGAAAAGAATGGTGGATGAAATTGACGCATTGGCAGACCGGGGCAGCGAGAATCCTCCCTCGGAAGAAGACGAAGCTACGATTGCCGACCTCCAGAAAGAACTGATTAAGCGTTTCGGTAAAGACAGCAAACTCAATGATATCTCTGTGCAGGAATTCATGCAGCTCCTGCAGGAATATAACCTCTTGGCAAGGTTCAGCCAGAAGAAATGAAGAAATCCAATCCCTCCGCTGAAGTCAACACCCTCTGTCAGCGCTGCGTCAAGCCCTGCAAGCAGCCTTTCCAGGTAAAGCTCATCCGTTGTCCGCACTTTGAAGCAGCTCCCCAGCAGATGGAGATTCCGCTCTTCAAAAAGACCAAAACCAGTTCCAAAGTATCCTGACATGCGCATCATCACGGGCAGATACAAAGGCGCAACTCTGTTTACAGTGCCGGGAAATACCACCCGACCTACTACAGATTATCAGCGAGAGGTGATATTTTCCATGTATCAGGATTATACTGACCTGCGTGTTCTGGACTTGTATGCAGGGACAGGTTCCTTTGGGTTGGAAACCCTCTCCAGAGGCGCAGCGTGGGTGGACTTTGTGGAGTTCTCCAATAAAGCCCTGGCAGTTTTGCTCAAGAACATAGAAAAGCTCAAATGCAGCGAGCTTTGTCATGTGCATAAGCGCAGGGTGGAAGCTTTCCTTGCCTCGGCAACAGATAAGTGGGACGTCATTTTCCTGGATCCGCCCTACAAAAAAAACCTGGTGAATCAGACCCTGGAACTGATTTATGACAAGCAATTGCTAAAGCCCGAGGGCATTATCATTGCGGAGCACCACCCGGGAGAAAAGATTGAACCCGAATTTGAACCAGGGATCATAAGCAGGAAACAAAACAGCAGGATTACAGCCTTTACTGTTTTATCCTGACTGCGAGGAAATACAGATGAAGATTTATAATACCCTGACCCGCCAAAAAGAAGAATTCACACCCCTCGAACCGGGTAAAGTCAAGCTTTACGCCTGCGGTCCCACTGTTTATAACTACTTCCATATCGGTAATGCGCGCGCTTTTATCACCTTTGACGTGGTGCGCCGTTACCTTGAATATAGAGGATTTGAAGTCACCTACGTGCAGAATATCACAGACATAGAGGATAAAATCATCGCCCAGTCCCTGGAGGAAAACATCCCTTTCACTGCAGTGGCTGAGAAATACACCAACGCCTTTTTGGAAGATGTAAAGCGGTTGGGGACAAGGGAACCGACCTTTCAGCCCCAAGCCACTTCATACATCAGACAGATGATTGACCTCATTAAACAGCAGGTGGATAATGGCGCTGCTTACGAGAGCG
>DAHVPA010000177.1 GCA_027318525.1 Candidatus Cloacimonadota bacterium
CTTCCTGGTCCAGTTCTGCGGCTGGGGATGGTGGAATTCCCATCAATATGTTCTCCCAGATCAGTAACCCCCTCTTTACTGATTGGGAAAACAGCCTCTTTCACAGACAGATTGTAACCGGTGAATCCTATGACTTTCCCATCTCCTTGATAACCATGACCCATGTCCACAACCCGGGAATCCTCCATCTGTGCCCTGTCTTCTGCGATGAAAAATACTGGGGTTTCCTGATTTCACTCCAGACCCAAAGGGAAGAGACAGTGGACGAGGAACTGGAAAAAACAGTGATGACTTCCGTTGCAGACAGCATTGGAAGCGCCATCAAACGCAGCGAGATTGACCTTGCCCTGCGTAATTCAGCAGACGCCAAAACAGGATTCCTCAGTTCCATGAGTCACGAAATACGCACTCCTCTCAATGGTGTCATCGGCATGATCAACCTGCTGGAATCAACAGAACTAAGCCCCGAGCAGAAAGACTTTGTGGATGCCATGAAGACCAGCGGCAGATTGCTCATGAACCTGATTAACAATATCCTGGATATTTCCAGGATTGAAGCGGGCAAGACCATCCTCCGCACCGATCCTGTCAGTCTGCTCTCCTGCATCAAATCAGCAGTCAATATTGTCAATTATGAGCTGAAAGAGAAGCAGCTCGCTCTGGAACTGCATTTTGATCCCCGTCTGCCACATGTGATCCAGGGTGATGAAACCAGGCTGAAGCAAATCATGGTAAACCTTCTGCACAATGCCATCAAGTTCACCGACAAAGGAAAAATTTCCATCACCGTTGAACGCGAAGGCCGCAGCAAGATATACTTCACTGTTGCCGACACCGGTATCGGCATGGACAAGGAGCAGATAGGACACATCTTTGAGCCTTTCTTCCAAGCGGGACCTTTGAGCCAAAGACTGAAGGGAACAGGTCTGGGACTTGCTATTTCCAAACAGCTGGTGGAAATGATGAACGGCGAAATCAAAATCAGCAGTGACTCCGGCAAGGGCACCACAGTGCAGTTCTGCATAGATTTACCGATTCTGGAGGATGTGGTCGAATTTGCCGGACCCAGGACAGAGCCGGATAACCTTAATCCCGAAGAGCTTAATCCGCCTCTCTCGGAACTGCAGACCGTTATCTTGCCCGGGGGTGACCTGGACGACAAAATCCTTGCTAATTTCCTGCTCAGCAAAGGCTACAACCATATTGCCGCCAAGTCTTGGGAAGACTTAGTCACTCAGGTCAGTCAGCCGGATTTCCGTCTGGCAATTATCAACCTTACGGATGAAAACCCCGACCGTGACAATCTGATTCAGCAAATCCGCACTGCCTATCATGATATGACTGATAAATTCTGGCTGGTGCTGACTTCCAAGTCAGCCGGCGAAATCCTCGACCCTGCCCATCAGTATGACAACATCCAATGCCTGCCCAAACCCATGGACTTTGACCAGACCTTGCTTTATCTACGCACCATCTTTGTCAGTCCGGCGCAGGAAACTCCACCCAATCTGGACTCAATGAAGCTGGAGAAGCGCTAAACCCTTTATTGAAGCAGGAGCAGCTTGGCAGTGCCGTTTTCGCGGTAAGCCGGATTATGTCTGAGCAGATAGATTCCTGCCCCGGCGTTGCTTCCGTCATCCGTTTTGCCGTTCCATTCCCTGTCCCTACCTTTACCATTTAGTGTTGCCACTTTTTGCCCTTTCAGGTTATAAATCAGGAGAGGTGCGTCTGTTTCATAGTTCAGCTTTATTCTGATGTCAGTTCCGGCAGGGGCGGGATTGGGGTAAACGCTTATGTTTCTGACAGGAAGCACTGCAGTTTCATCCTGATTCGGGGTGCTGAAATTCAGCAGTTCGGAACGGTTAAACTGCAGCATGGGGAGTTGATAAGCCGGTTGGGACAACGATGCA
The DNA here is from genome assembly GCA_027318525.1 of Candidatus Cloacimonadota bacterium. Lineage (GTDB taxonomy): Bacteria > Cloacimonadota > Cloacimonadia > Cloacimonadales > Cloacimonadaceae > UBA5614. Next base: position 1,911 of record DAHVPA010000177.1, read on the forward strand.
GCCGACCACAGGATGTTTCCCGAAACCGGTGTGTATTGCATTGCCATCAGGTTGTTTTCCAAGCCCGCTGCCCCAAACAGGATTCTCAGCTGGCGTTTAGCGCTTACGGCGGAAGATACTGCCAGAGAATCTGCAATGTTGGCATAACGTGTGCAGCAGACGGGATTGGTCAAAGCTCTGAAGTGATTGGTGGCTGCCAGATGATAGGGCGGTATGACGTCATTCGTTGCATGGGTGCGAAAAGCCGTTCCAAACATGTTGTTGGTTTCCACCACAATGGACATGGCAGCAGGACTTTCCGACACGACATGGGCAATCATGCCGCTCAGGGAAAGCTTTGAGGCTATGCTAAGCTCCACATCCCAGATATCGTCCCAGCCATCATTATTATAGTCATCCAGTTCTATACCGTTGCGAAGGCTGAGTGTAATGGGATGCAGTCCGTTCAGATTGTTAAAATCATGCAGGTTACCGGTATTGAGGAAAGCTGCTTTCCCGCTGGCGCTGATGCCTGATACGGTGCCGATCATTCCGGGATAGCCAAAGGAAATCCATTTCTGCTCATCAGTTTCGGTGGGATGAGAGACCAGCAGCAGAGGATTGGCAATCAGAGTCGCATCCTGATTCCAGTCCATCAGGCGGCTGATGACGAGGTTGCCATTTAGGAGCGAATCTGCCTGGGTCGTGCTCTGCCAGCTTGCCAGCGTGGCGCAGTTGACCTGCAGGTTGGGATTGCCCAGGACACTGCCAGTGTAGTAATAAAGGTCATACAGACAGTTGAAGAGCAGGATATCCTCTTTGATGAAGTTGCGCTCCATTTCGGTAAAATAGATATCTGTCCCTGCCGCCTGCATACCGTCGAGAATACCTTGCGCTTCCTGCTGATATTTTGCTTCCACATTGAAGTGATTGAGGTAAAAGCTGATAAGCTGGTTGTAAGTGGCGGGACTGCCCATGGCGACAAGCTGGAACATATAGCCGCGGATAATCTGCCGCACAGGCTGACCCAGCAGATAGCCGTGAGCATATCCCCTTTGTGAATGGCTGCCCCAGACGTGCATTATCCATTTGCCGTCCATCTGGCTGAGGCTGCCCTGCACCTGTGCCAGCAGACCGGTAGTCAGCAACATCAGGAATAACAGGATACAAGCTGTTTTACGCATGGTTTTCCTCTCAGCAGGCTGCTGCTAATGACATCAGCCCCATACTCTTCAATTTACTCAATACATCTTTCCTGACAAGCAATTTATCTGCCAGCTTTTTTTCGTCTTTTGCTGCGGGGGGTCATCGAGGGGTCTTCGTGGGGTTAGCCCTCGATAACCCCTCCGGGCATTTATGCACAAGCTATCTGCCAAACCATAAAACGAGCGGAACTGCTTGCCATTCAGTCGGTAAGGGCAAGTCGGGTCTGGAAAATAAGCTTGGCAATAAGGATGAGGCTTTTACTGGAGGGAGGTTAGCCTATGTTACGAAAAAATAACATAGAAAGCATGATTTTTGGCTTGCCTTTTTTTTAGCTTTTTTATAGTTTGTAAATAAACTAGATAAGTGTCCCCAAATTTTCCGGGATATCCAGGGGAAAAGTCGGATAAACCGGCTTGGAAAGTAAATTTTAAGCTAAGACACAAATATAATTTGCGAGGTGACTTATGAGAAAAACCTTAGTCCTTTTACTGATTGTACTCGCCACATTGCTGACGGGCAGTCTGTTCTCAACAGTCCTGCTGACCGATGACTTCACCGGAACAGTGGGAACACTTTTAACTGCTAATGGCTGGACGTTACATTCAGGGACGGGCACACCCTTCCTGATTTCCAGCCCTGGACTCACCTATTCAGGTTATGCCGGCTCTGCAATAGGTAATGCAGCCTCAACGGGCGGAACATCAGATGATATTAATAAAGGTTTTACAAGCACCAATACCGGCACGGTATATATGGCGTTTATGTACAAACCTACTGCCGCCAGTACAACTGCCGATTACAGTGTGTCTTTTGGCAATGCAGCCGGTGCCTCAGTTACAGGGTTATTCGGCAGACTCTATGTCCAAAGAGATGCTTGCTTTCCTCCCGTACTCCCATCCCTTTGTTGAAAAACACCACGAGCTATAGGGATCTTTATACCTTCCATATTTCCTCCTTCTAACTGCAGTGGAATCCTTGCATGTTTA
>DAHVPA010000178.1 GCA_027318525.1 Candidatus Cloacimonadota bacterium
TGCCAAGCAAGGACTTTTTACTGGAAATCGGTACCGAAGAAATCCCTGCCGGTTATCTGAAAGACGCAGCAAACTATATCAAGACAAGCTTCACTGAATTTGTGCAAAACAGCAGACTGGCTGTGCAAGATACTGCTGTTACCTTTACACCCAGGCGGCTGACCCTGCTTGCCACCGGATTTCAAGCCCAGCAGGATGATATTGAAACTCTGAAAACTGGTCCTAACCGCAAGATTTCCTATAAGGAAGATGGAAACCCCGCACCCGCCCTGGAAGGCTTTCTACGCAACAGCAACGCTAAACCTGAAGACCTATTCTGGCAGGATAACGGAAAAGGCGAAGTTGCCTGTATCAGGATTAAACAAATCGGGAAAACAACTTCAGAGTTACTGCCGGATTGGATAGAATCTGTCCTGAAAGGGATTCCATTCCCTAAACGTATGCGTTGGGGCAATGGCAGTTTTGAATTTGCCAGGCCTGTACGCTGGCTGGTCTGCCTGTGGGGCGACGAAATTCTGCAGTTAAATATGGATGGATTAACTACAGGCAGGACCAGTATGGGCAACCGTTATCTGGGTCTGGAAAACTACGTGGAAATACCTAATCCAGAAGGATATCGCTCTGCTTTACAAACAGTCAAAGTCATTGCAGACAGAAAAGAGCGATACGACCTCATAAAACAGCAACTGCTGGATGTTTTCCCCGACAAGGAATATTCGGTTGAACTTGACGAAGGCTTGCTGCAGACCGTTGCAGACCTGGTTGAATACCCGACTGCAGTTGTTGCAGAGTTTGAACAAAAGTTCCTTGATTTGCCGGAGAAGATCATTACTTCCACTATCAGCACAAATCAGAAATACTTTGCCGTAAAAGACTCGACAGGCAAGCTGACCAATAAGTTCGTTTTTATATCCAATGGTGACCCATCCTTTAGCGAACTGATCCGCAAAGGTAACGAAAAAGTGGTCAAACCGAGGCTGGAAGACGCCATGTGGTATTATCACGAAGATACAAAACACAAGCTGGATGAGTATGTCACGCATCTGGAAGAAGTTGTTTTTCAGGCTGATTTGGGAACGCTCAAAGCCAAGACAGAGAGAATTGTCCGCATTGCAGAAAAGTTAGGTAAGATGCTTAAATTGAGCGAACAGGATATTTCTGACGCAACCAGGACAGCTCTGCTCTGCAAGGCAGACCTCGTCACTAAAATGCTGGGTGAAAAGGAATTCACCAAGCTGCAGGGTTACATCGGCATGCATTATGCATTGGCTTCCGGTGAGAGAGATGTGGTTGCCAAGGGGATTTTTGAACATTACATGCCGCGGGGACAAAATGACGAACTGCCGCAAACGCTTTGTGGAGCTATTGTGGCTGTGGCAGATAAGCTGGATACAGTCTGCGGCATTATCGGTATCGGTATGCTGCCCACCGGCTCGGCAGACCCTTTTGCCTTGAGAAGGGCAGCCAACGGGATTGTGCAAATCGTGGCTGAACGCAAATGGGATATTGATATTACCGGATTAATTGCTTTTGCCCTTGCCAATTTTAACAGAGACGATATCAACACAGATAAGAATAAAGACATCATCCTCAACTATTTCCATCAGCGCATAAACTGGTATTTGCAACAGCTTTCAATTGATTATGACGTGATTGACAGCGTTATGCACATAGACTTCGGCAACCTTTTACACCTGGTGCAAAGGGCTAAGGCGGTGCAGGACTACAAGTCCAATGATGATTTTGTTAAACTGGTCATCGGCTTCAAGCGCGTTTCCAACATCATCAAGGATGAGAAACAGCAGCTTGCCATCAATCCTGAACTCTTTGCAGAAAATGCAGAAAAGTCTTTGAATAATACTTTGGTCGAATTGGGCGGCAAGATTGAAACAGACCTTGATGAGCTTAACTACACCGATGTGTTGAATCATCTGGTCTCAATCCGTCCGGCAATTGACAAGTTCTTTGATGACGTTCTGGTCAATGCCGAGGATGAGCAACTGCGCAAAAACCGTTATGCCTTGCTGCAGGAAATCCGCCGGGCTTTTCTGAAGGTGGCGGATATTTCCCTGCTCGTGGTCGAGGGAAAGTAAGTAAATCATTAAATAAAAGATATAGAGGAAATCATGGCTATCAAATTATCAAATCGGATTCAGCTCATCAAGCCTTCTCCCACCCTGGCGATCTCCAACAAGGCTACAGAGATGAAGAATGCAGGTCTGGACGTGGTCAATTTTGGAGTGGGCGAACCCGATTTCAACACTCCGGATTATATCAAGCAGGCTGCCCATAAGGCGATTGACGACAACTTTACCAGATACACCGCCAATGCCGGTATTCCCGAACTCAGGAAAGCCATCTGCGCCAAGCTTGAGCGTGATAACGGGCTGAAGTATGAACCCAAGCAGATTCTTGTCTCTCCCGGCGCCAAAGCATCCATCCTGGATGTTCTGATGGCAGTCTGTGATGCCCACGACCAGGTTATTATTCCTGTGCCGTATTGGGTGAGTTATCCCTATCAGGTCAAGCTGGCAGAAGCAGATCCAGTATATCTGACCACTTATCAGGAAGATGGTTTTAGAGTGAAAGCAGATGCTTTGGACAAATGCATCAAAGAAAACCCGACTGCCAAAGTGCTGATTCTGAATTCTCCCAGCAATCCCACCGGAACGGTTTATACCAAAAAGGAACTGGAGGAAATTGCAGAAGTCTGCCTCAAGCATGATATCTTGGTTATATCAGACGAGATTTACGAGCGCCTTGTTTATGATGACTCCAAACACTACTCCATAGCAGCTGTCAGTCCCGAAATGCAGGAGCACACAGTCATTGTGAACGGCGTTTCCAAAGCTTATGCCATGACAGGCTGGAGGCTTGGCTATGCTGCAGGTCCTGCCAACATCATTTCCTATGCAGGCAGGATGCAGGAGCATGCAACTTCCTGTGTTAATTCCATTACCCAGAAAGCCTGTGTGGTTGCTTTGAATGATGAAGACGCTTCCATTGAGGAAATGCGGCAGGAATTTGACAAGCGCCGCAACTTCCTTTACACGGAACTGGTCAAGAATCCCCACCTGAGCTGCTTCAAGCCGGAAGGCGCTTTTTATATCTTCCCCAATATCAGCTGGTATATCAAGAACAATAATATGGGCATCCGCAATACCGACGAATTTTGTTCACAACTGCTGGAACGTCATCATGTTGCCCTTGTTTCGGGTGGAGCTTTTGGCACTGAAGGCTTTGTCCGCTTTTCCTATGCCAATAGCATGGAAAATCTGACCAAGGGAGCACAGCGCTTTGCAGCATTTCTACAGGAACTGCGCGAAGCTAAGTAAATAATGCAGGACTTCAATAAAAAACTTAGAGAACGTTGGCAGGACAAGCGCAAAAAGGCTTCCAACTGGAAAAGCCTCATCATTAAGATATTGATTCTGGTCGCTATCATCTATGTTGTGAACCACATTTCCAAAAGTAAAAACATAGACTGGTCGACTTTATCCAATAAAGCGGACTCAGTTCAGACCGCACCGGATACCTTAAAGGAACAGTAAATGAGTTTAGTGATAGTCGGGTCCATAGGACTCGATACGATAGAAACCCCGGTTGGTAAAGTATCTGATGCACTGGGTGGTTCTGCAGTTTACGGAGCTCTGGCAGCCTCTTATTTTACAAAAGTCCATACTGTTGGAGTGGTGGGAAGTGATTTCCCGCAGGAGCATATAGACCTATTGCTGAAGCACGGTATCGGCATTGACGGACTGGAAATCAAGGAAGGCAGCACCTTCCGCTGGGCAGGTAAGTACGAAAACTGGAATCAGGCGCAAACACTGGATACCCAGCTCAACGTCTTTGGTGACTTCAATCCTGTCCTGCCGGAAAGCTGCCAGTGCTGCAACAGCTTACTTTTGGGGAATATCCATCCCTCTCTGCAATTACAGGTTTTGGACCAGATCAAGAGCTACCGCTTTGTTGCTGCAGACACCATGAACTACTGGATAAACGGTACCCGCGACATTTTGGACAAAGTGGTGGAAAGGGTGGACATTATCTTTATCAATGAGGATGAACTCAAGCTC
>DAHVPA010000179.1 GCA_027318525.1 Candidatus Cloacimonadota bacterium
CCGTTACGCTGATTGGGAGGGACATAGGCTGCCAGTTCAAACTCGATTTGAGCAGGTGTGGAATCGATTGCCCCCTGCTGGTCCACCACAGTTGATTCCACTTTGTGAAAGCCATTGCTCAAGCCTGTCAGGTAGATATTTAAGGCACCCAAATTGTCATATTTGACCCGTCGCCACTGGGTTTCATCCTCATGTGTGACGATTGAAGTAGTTCCCAACTGAGCCAGAGCAGGGAAAGGTGCTCCGTCCAGACGCAGGTCAAAATATTCAATCCCGCTATAATAAGCCCAATCGGTTGCTTCATCCAGACAGATATTGTTCAGATGGTCAAAGGGGTCATCTGTAGTTGCGAATATCCCACCAGATAATGACACTCCATATTGTCCATGAAAACCAAAGCTGAGCCTGAGCTTGAAATCAGGTGAATTCACCGCTCTGTATATTCCGTCTTGCTTAAATAAGTGCGTATTCAGACGGCTGCTGTTTTCCGGAAAGTAGTAAGCAGAGGGATACGAGGAAGGTAGCGCTGTCGTATAGTGATATTGCCCCAGGGCGGAGACCATCTGCATGTAAATCAAAGCTTTGGGGTGAAAACTGTCTCTGACCTTGAAGTAGAGGTATTGATGCCCTGATTCTTCAATGCCCTGGCGCGTCACCACATAGGTTTCCAGTTGCAGGTAGTTATCGGGATAGGTTACAGGCAGATTCTTCAAATCCAGTTCACGGATGTCTTCACAGTCCAGAGTGCTGTGCCAATCTCCGTATTCCTGAACCGCCAGGTTCGCATCTGTGCGGTTAAGCCTATACATAAAGTGATGGGCATACATGCCTTCCACATAGATATCGGAAAACTGCTCCCGCAACGACAGGTGAATAGCTGTGCCCACAGTTTCGCAATTGGCAAAAGGGGCGATGATGATGGAACTGATCAATCGGTCATCCCTGTAAACCTGCTGATACAGCTTATCCGGATGTCCTGACTGCCTTACTTTCACTTCCACCCGGCAAATCAGGTGCGGCAGTTTTCCGTTTACAGAAGTGAAGTCCCAGCTTTGCTGTTTTGCTAAAGTCCAGATGGTGCGCTGACAGTCGGGATTATCCAGTGGAACAGAGGTATCAGCCCCCGCAGCATAATGATAAATCCAGCCTTCGGCATCAGCAGCCACACCCTGAGGCAAAATCTCATCGGTGGTAAAGATACGCCAGGCAAAGGTGGTTTCCGGATTGTCCGCTTCGATTTGCGCCGTCTGCCGGAAAACATATTCATCGCCTTCGGTCTGCGGTATTTGCTCTCCGCTCAAACTGAGTATAGAATTGGGATTCGGCTCTTCCTGAGCCAGGGGATTTTTGCCGCAGCCGGACAGCAGCAGCAAAGTTAATAACAGAATTATGGGCAGAATAGCGATGCTTTTCATATCGACCCCCAGATTCCTATTTTTATCATCCGGAAAATCAAAGTTTGATGTCAAGCAAAATCTCGTAAAAATTCCCTATTGATTTTAACTGACCTGATAAGAATAATCCGAAGCCCGCTTTCCGGCGAACTCTGCTGCTTGTGCAATGATTTGACTGCCATACCTTTAACCCCTGCAGCAATGACATTTCTCCCGGCTTGACACTGCTCCTCTCACTGCCCCGTTTATCCCTGTATAATTTATTGTCTTTGACGGATTTAGCACTTGAGAAAAGATGGCGACAAATTAATCAAGAAGGAACACATGACACAATTCAAAGACATGAATCTGCCCGAATCTATACACAAAGCTGCCATAGATTTAAACTACATCACACCCACACCCATCCAGCAGGAAGCTATTCCCTGGCTTTTGGAAAACGACACCGACATGATTGGTCTGGCACAGACCGGCACCGGCAAGACCGCCGCCTTTGGCTTTCCCATCCTGACCAAGACCGATGCCTCCCAATACATTGTGCAGACCATCATCCTCTGCCCCACGCGTGAACTTTGCGTGCAGATCAGCAAGGATTTCCAGAGCTTTGCCAAATACCTGCACGGCATCCGCATCTGTGCCGTCTATGGCGGCGCACCCATCTATTCTCAGAAGGAAGCGCTCAAGAAAGGCGTGCAGATAGTGGTCGGAACACCCGGACGCGTAATGGACCTCATCCGCCAGCAAGTCCTCAAGCTGGAAAACGTCACCCGCCTGGTTTTGGACGAAGCGGATGAAATGCTCAACATGGGTTTCAAAGACGACATCTTCGAGATAATGAGCCATACGCCGGAGCAGAAGCAGAGCATCCTTTTCTCCGCCACCATGCCCAAGGAAGTGGTAGCCATCACCAAGACCTTTATGAAAGACCCGCACCGCATCGCCGTCGGCAGCCAGGAAAAAGGCGCTGACAACATCAACCACTTTTACTACAAAGTCAATGCCAGAGATAAATATCTGGCGCTGAAGCGCATTGCCGACATCAACCCCAAAATCTACGGCATCGTCTTTTGCAAGACCCGACACGAAACTCAGGAAATTGCCGATAAGCTCCAGCACGACGGATACAATGCCGATGCTCTGCACGGCGATTTGTCCCAAAACCAGCGCGACCTCGTAATGAGCCGCTTCCGCAGCAAATATGTCCAGCTCCTGATTGCCACAGATGTGGCAGCCCGTGGTCTGGACGTGGATGACCTCACACATATCATCAATTACGAACCCCCTGCCGACCCCGATATCTACATCCACCGCAGCGGCAGAACAGGCAGAGCCGGCAAAAGCGGCGTCTCCATCACCATCGTGCACAGCAAGGAAATGGCTGCCCTCAAAGCTGTGGAACGGCGTCTGGGCAGGGAGATTACCCTCACTCACGTCCCCACCGGCAAAGAGATTTGCGAAAAGCAGCTCTACAACCTGATTGATACCATGGAGAACATCGAAGTGGACGACACGCAGATTGACGCCTTCCTGGAAAACGTCTATAAAAAGCTTAGCTGGCTGAGCCGCGAAGAACTCATCAAACGCTTCGTCTCAGTCGAATTCAACCGCTTTCTCAACTATTACAAGGACACTGCCGACCTTGACCTGGTGCCCGAATCAGCCTTCGGCAAAGCCAGGGAAAAACGCGATATCGTGTTCAGCAAATACCATCTCAACATCGGTTATGAAGACAGCCTCACCAAACGCGAAGTGATGAAGCTGATAAACAAGCTGAATGTGGCGCGCGGCATCGAAATCGGACATATCGACATCACCGACCGGGATACCTATGTGGAGCTCGATTCCTATTACGACACGCAGATGCTCAAAGCGCTGAACCGTACTAAATTCGCCGGCAGAATGGTGCAGGCAGGCATCCTGGATGAAGAGAAAAGACGTCAGCCCGATTCTCAAAGACGCCAATCCGAACCCCGCCGGCGTGATTCCCGTCCCGGAAACTTCCGGAGCAAAGATTCTGCCAGAGCCAAATATCCCCGTCGGGAACGTAAATCAGGTAATTAATCAGATTGCAAACATATACAGGGGCAGTTATTAAGCTGCCCCTTTTTCTTTGGGGGAAAACTTCCACCTTAATCGCTGCGAGGGGTCAACGAGGGGTCATCGTGGGGTTAGCCCTCGATAACCCCTCCGGGCATTTATGGAAGAATTGATTCCTCTATAGTGTTTTTGGAAAAGAATGGAGATTAAAGATATGGTTTCAGTTCAAAGCAGTCTGATTTCTGCCTTTTACTGAGAGCTTTGACCAGAGCATAACGGTGATAATAACCACAGAGGACGACGATTGATTTATGTTCATACGATTTGTTGTGGTTCAGGATATTCTTAACCATTGTTTTGTTTCTTTTAACTTCGTAACGCTCCTGCTGGAGTAAGGAAGGTTTGTATTTATTTAGCCCTGGTACTAAATCCAGAATAGCGGTGAATATTGAACTGCTGGTTTCCTCATATGTCCTGGTAGCAGTATCGCAGTCATGACAATTTATGGCTTCCAAAGAGCTTTTATCCCACTCGTCCTGAATTTTGCCGAGTTTACTCAATAGCTTTTTGTATGTGATAGCAGTCTTAGAAGGATTGCCTGTTTTAAAGAACTCACTATAGGCTTTTCCTCGCTC
>DAHVPA010000017.1 GCA_027318525.1 Candidatus Cloacimonadota bacterium
AAACGTTCTCGTCATCGGAGTGGAAGTCCTGACCAAAATCACCAACTGGAAGGACCGCAATACCTGTGTTCTTTTCGGTGATGGAGCAGGAGCGGCAATCATCTCCAGAGCTGAACCCAACGATATTTCGCACATCATAGACACCCGACTCTGGGCTGACGGCAGCCAGGGCGAATACCTTTACCAGGCGGCTGGTGGTTCACGCATGCCCGCCTCCCACAAAACTGTGGATGAAAACCTGCACACCGTCTATATGGAAGGAAACAGAATCTACAAACTGGCTGTCAAATCCATGAGTTCTGCCATTGAAGAAATCCTGAAAAAGAACAATATCTCACCTAAAGACGTGGACTGGTTAATCCCTCATCAGGCAAACCTGCGCATCATTGAAGGTGTAGCCGACAAACTTAAGTTCCCGATGAATAAAGTAATTGTCAACATAGAAAAATACGCTAATATGTCATCAGCCACCGTGCCCGTGGCAGTGGACGAAGCAGTCAGAAGCGGCAAAATCCGCAGAGGTGATATCATCGCCATGGTAGCTTTTGGTGCCGGACTCACCTGGGGCAGTGTGTTGGCTCGTTATTAAGAATATTACAGGATAATGGATATGAAGACAGCGTTTGTATTTCCCGGACAGGGTGCTCAATACATCGGCATGGGGACAGACTTTATAGCTCAAGATACAGAGCTGGCGCAGACTTTGAAGGATTTTGACCGGGAGCATGGGACCGGACTTTGGAGCATTATACATGATGGTCCCGAAGAAGCACTCAAAGAAACCCGTTTTACCCAACCTGCAATATTGCTGCACTCGATTGCAGCATATTCAGCCCTGCGGTGTGAGCTTGACCTGACGCCCGATTTTATGGCAGGTCATTCTCTGGGAGAGTTTTCAGCTTTGACAGCATCCGGAGTTCTTTCTCTGAAAGACGCCCTGCATATAGTGCACAAGCGGGGTGAATTCATGATCAAGGCAAATGCCGGAACTCCCTTTGCAATGGCAGCAATTTTGGGGCTTACTTCCGCTGAAGTGACTGAGCTTTGCCGTGAAGCAGAGAGTGCCGGATTGGTAAGAGCAGTCAACTTTAACACACCAGTCCAGACTGTAATTTCAGGTTCACAAAGCGGTGTGGAGACTGCCTCTGAGCTTGCAAAAGCCAAAGGAGCCAAGCGGGTAATTCCACTGGTAGTGGGGGGACCTTTTCATACTCCTTTGATTGAAGCAGCCAGCCAATGGCTCAAATCAGAAATGGAGCAATTTTCTTTTGGCACAGCAGCCATCCCCATTGTATCAAACCTGGATGCCTTACCCGCCACAGATGGAGATGTAATCAGGTCAAAACTGGTGCAGCAGATAATATCACCCGTGCGCTGGGTGGACAGCATTGATTATATGCAATCACAAGGCGTTAAGCGCTATGTTGAATTTGGACCGCAGAAGGTCTTGAGTGGAATGATAAAGAATATTGACAAAGAAGCCGAAGTCCTGAATGTGGATAAGTGGGATGACATCGCAGCAGTAAAAGCCGCTTTGCTTCCCTAAGATATGACTGATAAGGGATACGAATGGAAAGAATAAAAGATAAAATAGCGATTATAACCGGTTCTGCCCGGGGTATCGGATTCAGTATTGCAGAGATGTTTGCTGCTGAAGGCGCAACAGTAATCATTCTCGACTTGAATGCCGAGGCTGTGGATGAAGCTGTGCAAAAGCTTGTGAACCTTGGTTATAAAGCTGACGGCTTTACCGGAAACGTGACCAAATCCGAAGATATGGAAACGGCATTCAATGCAGTGACAGCTAAATACAGCAAGATTGACATTCTGGTCAACAACGCCGGCATCACCAAAGACAACCTGCTCTTGCGTATGAAAGAAGAGGAATGGGATGCTGTAATCGCCGTAAACCTCAGAGGCACTTTCATCTGCACCCAGAAAGCTTTTAAAGTAATGATGAAACAAAGAAGCGGTTCCATCATCAATATCGCATCTGTAATCGGACTGATGGGCAACGCCGGTCAGGCTAATTATGCCGCCACCAAAGGCGGGATGATTGCCTTCACCAAATCCTGCGCCAAGGAATTCGCACCACGTAACATCAGAGTTAATGCTGTTGCCCCTGGTTTTATTCAGACCGAAATGACCGCCAAGCTGCCTCCTGAAGTGGTGGAAAGTTATGGCAAAGCCATTCCTTTAGGCAAAATGGGACTCCCTTCCGATGTGGCAAAGCTATGCCTGTTTTTTGCAGGTGATGACAGTGCTTATATCACAGGGCAGACTCTGGCTGTGGATGGCGGTTTAACGATGTATTGATATGATTGCTCAGGCAATCGTGCAATAAAAAGAAAATCCCTAAAATAAGATAGGAGGAATCATGGATATCGAATCCAAGGTCAAACAAATCGTAATGGACAAGCTGGGCGTTGATGAAGCTCAGGTGACCCCCGAAGCTAATTTCATCGAAGACCTGAGAGCTGATTCTCTGGACACAGTGGAATTGGTAATGGCCTTTGAAGAAGAATTCGGCATTACTATTCCTGACGAAGATCAGGAAAAGATCACCACAGTAAGCAGCGCCGTCGAATACCTGAAAAGCAAAGTACAATAAGCCTGAGACACATCCAGGCTGCAAATCAGACCGGGATAGGTGAACGAAACTGTCGGTTTCCTTATGTTCCGCTTGTCACGTAGAAAAGTCTTCTGCGTTACAAGCCCTGGAAATTCATACTGACTTGAAACCGCTGTCAGTTACTGAATTCCCGGTCTTTTTCTGTTGTCTGCATGTCTCGCTTTGCTTTTCCCCGGGCGTTTCATCACTAATGAAACAAAGAGGTTAGTTTTATGAAGAGAAGAGTAGTCATAACCGGGCTGGGAGCTATCACACCGGTCGGGCATAATGTAAAAGAAACTTGGGACAATCTTTTGAAAGGCGTTTCCGGGTTTGATATGATTACCCACTTTGATGCAACGAATTTCAGCACGCGTTTTGCCGCAGAAATTAAGAATTTCAATCCAGATGACCACTTTGATGTAAAGGAAGGCAGAAAGCTCGACCTTTACACCCAGTATGCTCTGGTGGCAGCACGCGAAGCCATTGCCGATGCCGGACTGAATGATGCCGATATTGACAAAGACAGAGTCGGTGTGATTACGGGTGCAGGCATTGGCGGTATTCTCACTCTGGAAGAGGAATGCGGGAAGTTCATTGCCGCCGGTCCACGCAGAGTGAGTCCTTTCTTTATACCAAAAATGATTTCCAACATAGCTGCCGCCCATATAGCCATAGAAAACGGCTACAAGGGTATCAACTATAATATCAGCAGCGCTTGTGCCAGTGCCAATCATGCAATAGGAACCGCAATGCGCTCCATCCAATACGGAGATGCCGATATCATCATCTCCGGCGGCATGGAAGCAGCTGTCACACCGTTGGCAGTTGCAGGCTTTGGCGCTTTAAGGGCACTCAGCACCAGAAATGACGATCCCAAGACCGCTTCCCGTCCTTTCGACAAGGAACGGGATGGCTTTGTGATGTCCGAAGGCGCTGCCATCATTGTATTGGAAGAACTGGAGCACGCAATAAAACGCGGCGCAAAAATTTATGCAGAACTGGCAGGATATGGAGCTACCGATGACGCATTTCATATCACTGCACCGTTGGAAGATGGCTCCGGCAGCACCAAATGCATGCTGCTGGCACTCAAGGATGCGGGATTAAATCCCCAGGACATCCAGTATATCAATGCACATGGCACCTCCACCCCCCTCAATGACAAGGGTGAGACCATGTCCATTAAAAACGCTTTCGGTGAACATGCTTATAAAGTTAAGGTTAATTCCACCAAATCCATGGTTGGACATATGTTGGGAGCAGCCGCCGGAATGGAAGCCATCGTCTGTGCAAAGACAATTGAAACAGGCTGGATTCATCCAACAATGAATCTGGTCAATCCAGATCCTGATTGCGATTTGGATTATGTCCCCAATCAGCCTGTCCAAATGGAAGTCACCGCAGCTTTATCCAACTCTCTGGGTTTCGGCGGACACAACTCCGCCATCATCATCAAGAAATACCTAAACTAAGATAATAACAGCAAGGTCGACCTGTTTAACGGCAGGTCGACTTGTTGTATACTGCAGAAAATTGAGGTTTTTGTGAAAGCAATAATCCGTAAAATTATAGAATACTTCAGCAGCAGAACCATTCCTGAACAGATGGAATTTCCCAAATGGGAAAAAAGCCTGAACAACCTCCAAAAAAAGATATCCTTCACCTTTCACGACCAGACCCTATTGAAAGCTGCCCTGACCCACAAATCATATCTGCGGAAAAAGTATAACGACCACAAAGTGCCATCTCCCTTTGAAAGAATGGAGTTTCTGGGCGATTCAATCCTGGGTTTTGTAGTTTCCAGAGAGCTTTTTCAGCATTATCCTGATGAGCAGGAAGGCAATCTTTCCAAGCTCAAATCCAAAATCGTCTCTGAAACCTATCTGACCCTCAAAGCCTCCAACCTTGACCTGGGTAAATATATCCTGCTCAGCCACGAAGAACAGCAGTCAGGGGGGCAAACCAAACCTTCCATCCTCAGCGATACCATGGAAGCTTTGATTTGCGCCATCTATCTGGATGGAGGCATCTCCGCAGCTTCGCGCTTTGTGAAAAACTATGTCCTGACTGAATTTGAAAACCTGGTCAACCGCATAGAACTGGTCAATTACAAAAGCATTCTGCAGGAATACCTGCAAGCCCGCAATATGTCACCTCCCGAATATCGCACTATCGATGAAGAAGGACCCCAGCACCAGAAAATCTTCGTCGTGGAAGTGGCAATCGAAGGAAAAATCATGGGCAAAGGCAAAGGCACTACTAAAAAGCAAGCACATCAGGACGCTGCCAGACTTGCCTGCCAGAAACTCGGCATATAGCAAAGATGCACATCTATCCCATCTTCATCCCCCGTATGGGATGTCCCTTCCATTGCATTTACTGCAGACAGGAAGATTTTTCTTCAGTGCATCAGACTCCGTTTTCTGTCCTGACAGAGCAGTTGAGAGATTTCTGCAGTCTGCACAGACAGGAGGAAAAGCAGATTGCCTTTTACGGAGGAACTTTTACAGGTCTGAAAGAGCATCAGCGCAATGAGTACTTCCGTCTGGCAGAACCTTTCCTGGATGAGCTGACCAGCCTGCGCATCTCCACACGTCCTGATTATCTGGGCAGAGAAGAACTTGACTGGTGTAAAGCCCACCGTATAAGAACCATTGAAATCGGGGTGCAGGACTTTAGCGATAAGGTTCTGAGGGCAAGCGGAAGAGGGTATGATGCCCAGACAGCCATAGCAGCTTGCCAGAGGGTGAGTGAGCAGGGATTTGAGCTGGGAATCCAACTTCTGCCCGGCCTACTGGGATTTGACCATGAATCGTTCAGAGAGTCTGCAGAGAGTCTGCAGAGACTAAGTCTCAGATATCTCCGGCTATACCCTTTAGTTGTTTTGAAGGGGACGCCCATTTGGGAAATGTATGAACAAGGGGAATATACACCACTCACCCTGGAAGAGGCAATCAGCATCTGCGCAGATTATCATGAACTGGCAGATGAACAAGGATTTCTGGTTATCAAGACAGGCATACCCCCCCTGGAGCCGGGAATCGCTCATGCCGGACCCTATCATCCCGCCTTAGGCGAGTTGGTGCGTGGGGAATTGCTGGTGCGCAAGCTTACCGCATCCTACAAAGGCGAGCAGATTCTTCGCCTTGCTTCGTCTGATTTATCAGTTTTTACCGGACACAATGGTTACAACCGGAAAAAGTTGATGAAAAGGCTTGAAACGTGCACAATCAGGATTGAACCGGATGCAGCTCTGGCAAAGGGTGAATTTCGACTAGAATCGGCATAGGAAAGGAGCGGAAACCAATGATAAAACGACTCAGCCCAAGCATCCTGCTTGCTTTAGCCTTTCTTTTTGCAGGCGGCTGTAAGATAAAAGAGTTTGTCCTTCCCTCCTGGGATGTCGAGTTGAATGTCCCCCTTATCAATCAGACCTATTATGTATCCGACCTGATAGACAGCGTCAACTTCTTCCCTGCACCCGGAAATAACATTGTCTTCCAGTCTTCCGGAACTCTGACTTCAGACCCCCCGTCTGACCTGACATCCACCCAAAGTTCAGGTCTGTATGAGACTCAATTGTTTTCCGCCATGAACTATACCGGAGCAATTCCTTTGGGCAATGCCCAGAGCGGAATGCAGATTGCCTACGGATTGATTGCCCAGGGCAATATCCGCTATCGCTTTTATGAGATCAATCCCGCTCTGCAGCAAACGTTTATCAGATTCAACGAAATTCTGGATGGCTCAGGAACACCTTTGACAATCAATTACACAGGCAATCAGACCGAACAATTTGCCGACCTTTCCGGATATCATATCGGAACCCAAGGTTCAGACCAGCTATTGACTTCGCTGCACTACACCATCTTTGCTCAGTCGGGATTGGCTCCCGGCAGCGAACTTGGCAATCTTGAACTGGAGATATTGAGTGGAATTGCTTTTTCCTCCATCCGGGGCAGGTTTTCAGACTTGCAGATGGATATCAGGGAAAACAACGCCTTTATCGATATAGACTATCCCGGTAATATTGACCAGGCAGTGAATGTTGTTGGTGCAGATATGAAGCTGCATATCTCCAATCCCAGCACCTTCCCTTTTATTCTGGTGGGAGAGTTTTATGCCGTCAATAAGAATACTGGGGCATTCAGAACCATTGATGCGAATAATGAAGACGGCACAGGCTATGTGATAAATCCGGCGGTGGGCGACATCCCCGGGATTACAGAAATTGAATTTGCCGACAGCGTGGATTACCTTTTGGGCATCATGCCGTCCCATATTGAGTTGCGTAATGCTTATTTCCGCATCAACAATATCGCCGGTGCCATTGGCGAAATTAACGATGACGACATTATCACCGGAGAATACACTGCCACTGCACCCTTTAACTTTATCCTCAACAGTGCTCCGGTGACTCCTGACGATGCGGTGAGGATAGAGATCTCAACCGAGAATCGTGATATAATCCGCAAAAACGTAAAGTTTGCCAGTATGGATTTAGGCATAACAAACCGTCTTCCCGTTGCGGCAGACGTCTCTTTTTACTTTGGTTTGCAACCTCAGATTTCCCCTTATGAGCCGGGTTCCTGGATGTTCAGTAAAACTGCCCATGTCAACGCTTTTGATGGTAACGGGACAGAACAAATAGTGGAAGTCCAACTGGATAGCACAGAAGTGCAGTTCTTTGACCATCCAGAAGTATTTATGCAAATGGAATTTCGTTTTGCCGCCACAGATGGACCCATCCAGATCACAGCTTCTGCAGATGATTATATCAGGGTGCGCAGCATGATAAGCATCTCTGCCCATGTGGAGGAAAAATGAAACGGGCTGGGTTGTTAATCTGCATTGGGATAGTCTTGTGCAGTCTGCTCACTGCCCATACAGCTGGTGCACTCCCCTTTGCCGAAAGCTACCTTTTAAGGGCTCAGGGTGCGGAAGCGCTGTATTGGAATCCAGCCCTTATCACACCCGAATATCAGGATATAATTCTGCCCGGAATGAGTGTGGCTATATCTGCCGGAAACAATTCCTTCGACCTTGATACTTATAACTACATTAGCGGAAGATACTTAACTGATGCTGACAAAGTTGATATCCTGAATAAGGTAGATCAGGAACTGAAGGCTGCTACTAATACAGATGCCATGCTGCTGGGTTTGACTCTGGGCAGAGTTTCCTTTGCCTCTTCCGTTCATGCTAGAGGGACCATTACAATCTCAGAAGACTATCTGAAGCTCCTGCTTTATGGCAATGAAGAGAATGACTATTACTTCAGTTTGAATGAGAATAAAGTGGAAGGCATATCCTATCAGGATGTATCTTTCGGAGTTGGCAATATCAGGATAGACCCCATCATTGCCAACCTGAAGATACCCACAATTGTGGCGGGATTTTCCGCAAGCGCACTACTTGGTTATGCCACTGCAGAGACACAGAAATATTGGGGTTCTTTGCATACAGGTCTGGATGGAATGAACATCACTCAGGAAATATATGTAAAAACCGGAATCGGCGGTATAGGTAAAAAGGCTATGCTGGGATTATCAACATCGCCCATACCAAACCTGAGCATTGGCATGAGCCTTGATAATCTGTTCGGCAGTATACTGTGGATGGGGAAAAAGGATATCTACCACTACACGATTGCTGTGGACAGCGCTTATGTCTCTGAGTTGGATGAGGATGTGTTTTATCACGAACAAACATCTGAAAAAATCGATAACTTCACGACAGATATTCCACCCGAGTTGCGGCTGGGGGGAATCTTTAGAACACCTTGGGTAAATGTTTCGGCTGATTGGATTCAAGGATTTGGCAATTCACAATTAACCAGCACCATAGGTAAAACCAGCCTGGCTGCAGAATTTACTCCGTTTCCAGGATTGTCCTTGCAGAGCGGAATAAGCCTTGGCAACAGGAGTCAATCCTGGAGTATCTCCTATGGACTGGGTTTTAAGGGTAAAAACCTTGATGGCAACTTTGGCTGCCGAACTTATGATTCAATCCTGCCTGGATACAAATCCAGAGGATTGGCTTTCTCGGGAAGCTTGAAAATTCACTACTGATTATGATATTGTTAATTATAGCATTTTTGGCAGCAGCAGGATTTGCCTTGTTGCTTTATCTGCTCACAAATCCGGAATTGGGCAGATACCAGCGCTTTGGTTTAATTGCTCTGCGATCTCTAACGTTGGGCTTGTTTGCTGCTTTTCTTCTTCATCCTGTCATTCATTTTATCAACCGCTACCATGAAAGGCCAGTGGTTGTTTTTCTCAGAGACAGTTCCTCAAGTATGGACCTGACAGTTAATAACAAAAGCAAGTCATCTTTATTGGCAGAATCCCGGCGGCAATTGATTGACGCTTACGACAAAGCCGGATACGAGGTCATGGAGCAATCTTTCGCAGATGGGTTGGATGGACGCAATACCACAACTTACCTGATTCCTACTTTGGAAAAACTAAAAGAAAAATTTCCCCGAAAACCAATCCAAGAAGTGCTGCTCTTCTCTGACGGCTGGTTCAGGGATCAGGATATGCAATTGCTCAAAAATTTGAACTGGCCTGTGACTGCTGTGTCAGACACTTCTACAGAAATCGCTCCGGATTTGGAAATCAGCGATTTCAGACATAACCGGCAAGGCTATAGAAATGAACTGAGTCTCTTTAGCATAGATGTCAAAGCCAGAGCCTTTAAGGGTCAGGCTAAGGTAGATTTGTTGGTAGAAGGAAAAATCGCTGCCAGCAAAACTGTCGCTTTCAACAAAGAACCAAGTCATCAGGTGCTGCTCGATTACAGATTCAGGCAAAATGGACTGCAAAAAGTGGAAGCAAGAATCTCAGCTCAGGGACTCAATGAATTTTCACTAACAAACAACATCCAGACAAGTGCAATCGATATTCTGACCGATAAAGAACAGATTCTACTGCTCACCGATGCCACCAACTGGGACTCCAAGTTTATCCTGGATACTATCAGAGAAAACAATCGTTTGGAAGCTATCAACCTGATTATCAAGAATAACACACTATACCAAGGGGACCAACGCACCAGTATCAAATCCTGGGATAACATCGCTTCCATCATCATCGTCAATAATGGCAGTCTGCAAATTGATAATCAGCTTGCCAGCCAGATCACGGATAAAGTAAGACATAATTACGGATTGCTTTACCTTGGTTTGCCGGTGCAATCCCTAAACCAGATTCTGCCCTTAAAAAAATCCAACCTCTCCAGTCAGTATAAAGGACTCCTAAATCTCCAACCTGTGGCAGCAGGATATTCAGCCCTGCAAATCCCATCCGGAGAACTGGCAAAAATTCCCCCACTTGATTATTATTATCTCACACCCACTGCCGGAGCGGAAATCCTGGCGGTGATGGATAATGCCCAGAAAAGCCCTGCTATTGGGTATTCCAATGCCGCTGGAGGCAGGATTATCAGCTTTGCCTTTCTGAACCTTTGGAGATGGCAAATGCAAAGCAAGGAACAGGGCTACAAGTCTTTTATCCGCAATCTTCTGCTCTGGCTCAATAATAAAGCTTCTGGCCAGCTTTCCGCCTTGCATGAATCCAGCTACTACCAAGATGAACCTATTGAAATCAAGCTGGCAGCGGTGGATGAAATCAGGCAAAGCAAAGCCAATGCATCATATCAGATTGTGATTTCTGACGCATCAAAAAAAGCTGTTTTATCTGATTACCTGGTCGAATCAGATTCCCAATATGGCATTAGTTTCAGATTAAACAAGCCGGGAAGTTACAGTTTTAGGATCACCGATAAGTCAAGCGGTGCCGGAACCGAAGGCAGATTCATAATCCAGTCACAGAATAAGGAAGCGCTGGATTTCGGTTTTAACAATAATCTGTTAAAATGGATAGCTTCCGAGACAGGTGGCAAATTTGTCGAACCTGGGGCAGCCAAAACATATACTCCGCTCAAACCGACAAGAACAGAACGTGTAGAACAAATTGAATTTCCGCTTTACAAAAAATGGTATCTGATTTCATTATTCATATTGTCTTTCTGTCTGGAGCTATACCTCCGCAGAAGATGGGGTTTGTTATAAAAAAAACTGCTTCCCCTGCAGGATAGCTGAGGTAAGATGTATAAGTTTGAGACGCTGGAATATCCCAAGAAGTATCCCGTGCCGGGCTGGATAAAGATTGCCGTGTTGGCAATCCTTATTCTTAGTTACATCGTTACTACCCGGGTCATGGAAAAACGAGCCTCCCAAATCATTATTACAAATGTGCAGATTTCGGATTTTTCCAGAGCACATGTGGAAGTAAGTTATACTATTGAGAATAAGTCCCGTAAAATCCACAATGTGTGGCTGCTGTTTGATGTTTTTGACAAGAATAAGGTTGTTATCGGTAATGCACTCTATCAGGTTACGGTGGCAGCGGGGAAAAAACAGGACATGATCAAGATAATCGACCAGTTATCAAGAGCTCTGGAAGAAGGCGAACAACCTACTCAAGCTTCTGTATCCATCTATAAAAAGAAGGTTTTCTAAGATGTCATCAACTCAAAGCAATCCAGCTTCCATCACACCGCAATACCTGCTGCAGCAGCTTTTGGAAGTTCTGCCCATCGGAATCACTGTAACAGACTTGCAGTCCAATATCCTCTTCAGAAACAACATTTTTACCCAATGGATTCCCAACCTCATAATGGAAAACCGACTCTGGCTGGTCCAGTTGCTTCCCTTCTTACAGCCTGAACAAAGAGAGCTCTTCACGTCTATCACAATCGATGATATTATCAGCAACTTCTTCGGTAAGGAAATCAGGTTGGAAGCGGAAAATGAGAATTCCAGGTTAGGCTTTGCTTTATCCTACCATCCGCTTTTGGATGACAAGAACAAAGTAATTGGCTTAATTGAACTTTGCCGCAACATAACTGACTATATGGAATTGGATAAATCCCTGCAGCATGCCAGGCGCTTTGAGACTGTGGGACGCCTTGCCAGCGGTATCGCTCATGACTTTAACAATATCCTGCAAGTCATCAATGGGCATTCCGAGATTCTGCTGGAAACACATAAAGACAATGACAAACTGGCGCGCAGCTTGGAAATAGTCCTTTCATCCGGTCAACGTGCATCCAACCTTACCCGGCAGTTGCTGTTGTTCAGTCGCAGACAGCAGGGTGAATTCAAACAGGTTAATCTGGGCGAGTTACTCAGCAATATGCAAAAGATTATCAATCGCATGTTAGGTGAAGACATACAGATTTCTACCAGTTATGATGATGCCGGAACTTTCCTGGAAGGCGACATCAGTCAATTGGAACAGATTATTATGAATCTGTCCATCAATGCCAGGGATGCCATGCCTGAAGGCGGGAAGATATCGATAAATACTGGCTTATGCGAGTTTGGTGCTAAGGACAAGGAAATTCTGCCCTATCTCAGGGAAGGCAAATATGTTTATCTGTTTTTCCGGGATACAGGCTGCGGAATACCTGCACCTGCTCTGGAGCATATCTTTGAGCCTTTCTTCACAACAAAGGAAGCAGGACGTGGGACAGGTCTGGGACTGGCGACAGTCTATAGCATAATCAAGCAACATCAGGGGTTTATCAACGTGGAGAGCATACCTGGTCAGGGTTCAACCTTTAAGCTCTATTTCCCTGTTTGTGAATCCACTCAATGTAATTCGGACGAATGCAAAACCTATGCACATGGGTCCGGCTGCAACCAAAAGGTGTTGATTCTGGAAGACGATAACAATGTCAGGGAATTGGCATCAGCAGTTTTAACCCGTTCCGGATACTGCGTGAAAACTGCTTCTGATATCAAGCAGGCTCAGGCAATGGTCCAACGCGAAGCTTTTGATTTGCTGTTTATTGATATTGTCTTACCGGATGGAGATGGAGTCAGCTTTTTGGAATCTTTATCCGGAGATAATGCCAATGCTGCCTACATCCTTTCCAGCGGATATCCTGAGGACAAACCCCAGATAAAAAAGACCATCAGCAAAGGCTACACATTTCTTCACAAACCCTTCACCATCAATCTGCTGCTGGAAGCCTGCTCCGAAGCCCTCAAGAAAATTCAGGCATAAAAAAAACGGATACCGTTTAGAGCATCCGTTATAATGACCTTGTGCCTGGTTGTTATTGAGTAACCGGTGCAGTGTCGGTGGGAGCGACCATTGTATCGACAACAGCAGTCGTATCAGTGGGAGCGACCATTGTTGTATCAACAGCCTGTTCTTCTACCTTGGGCTTGCAACCGAAAGCGATGATGCTGCTAACTAACATAACAACGATTAAGGCGATTAAAGCGATCTTCTTTAAGCTCATTGATTCCTCCATATTTTTTGTTTTGTCTAGTAAACTACCTTAAACTTTACTCACTATTTTAATTAGAATAATTTTGGCAAGGAAAATCTTTCTTTTTTTAGATTAACTATTCTGACGGATTTTCCTGCCTGCCTCAAACATCAGAATTAAAAACACATCTATGAGTTAAGTCATTATTGGAGGCAACATATTGACAGCTACATTTTTGGCAAGTATTTTTTTCAAAAGCCGGAATTCAATCCCAGATGTATCAAGCCTGAACTCAGTTTGGGCAAGCCTTCACCCTCTATGGGCAAAGCATAACTGAAATTGATTATTCCCACTCTGGTCTGCAGGGACAAGCCAATCCCGGTCGCCATTAAATCCCATTTTAAGGGATCGGGAGCAGTCTGCACCATTCCATTGTCTAGCAACAGGTAGATTCTGGAATCCCCGGTCAACAGATATCCAAGTTCACTGTTGATCCAACCGGTTCTCCAGCCGCTGAATACCTCTTCGTTATAACCGCGGAGTGAACTGTATCCCCCCAGTTTATACTGCTCATACAGTTTAGCCTGTTTATCTGATATCTCCCGATAATGCCCGCCAATGGAATAAACCAGTCTGCCTGTTAGTGCATAATAGGTTGCCGCATCTACTTCCGTTACCGGTATATACTTCTTAGCTCTGCCTGTCTTCCTATATGTCAAGCCTGTCCTCAGATTGAGCTGATGGTTAAGGGTGGGGCTAAGCTCTCTATTGTTCTTCATGTAGCGCCAAAACAATCCGCCCTTAAGATATGAAGTCCTTTTGTAATCAAGCGAATCCGGATAGTCTGGGTAAAATTGTTCTGTAGCTACGTCAGCCCCCAACTTCTGATAAATCCTATTGTAATATATGCTCAAGCCTGCTTTGGTGCGCACCCAGGCTGAGTCTTCCCTTGCTCTGAAAAAACTGATGTCACCTGCCAAGGGATACTTATAAGGTCCTGATTCGTGATAGTTAAGCTCCAGCGTTTGGTTTGACTTGCTCAAGCTGTTCCAGTTCAGGTTTAAAGCTCGGTCTGTGCCCCAGAGATTGAGAAAATGCAGACGCAGATATCCATTTAACGAGTTTTTATTGTTCTGCTTGCCGGTATTCAATCCCAGCAAACCTTCAAATCTGGTCATACTTGATTCTTCAATGCCCAGCAGTAAAGTGGATTTATCCAGAGGAGTTATCTTGCAGGCTTTGATATAATCACGGCTTAGCAGGTTTTCTTCGGCTTGGGCAATGATATCTGGATTGATTTTATCACTCAGGCTCAAGCCTGATATTTTAAGCAGTGACTTTGGTTTGCTTACTTTATTACCGCTAAACCGGTATGACTGCAGACTGAATAAAGGACCTTCGTTAATTGATATTACTGCTTCCGCCCCTGCGTCTCCCCAACTGAGTGAATCCAACCCCGTTTCGGCAAAGAGATATCCCCTGTTGGCATATAATGTTGTGATGGATTGCATAATGCCCGGCAGTTCCCGCAGATTGATTATCATCCCTTGCGGTATCCTGATTAGCTGCCGCAGCTTGTCATCCGTAAAATACCTGTTCCCTCTGAATGATATTCTGCCGACCTGGTCTGTATTGCCTTCTTCAACTCTGTAAACCAATACAACCTCAGTCGTGTCTGAGGGAATGAGATCAGTCAGTTCAATTCTAGCAAAATAAAAGCCTTGTCTTTGCAGGTTGGCTTGGATGGTCTGCTTTAATGCTTCGGATGTTTCTGGGCTATAAAGCGGTTTTTGGGCAAAGTCTATGCCTTTAAGCAGTTGTTCTTTGGTGCTAGATTTAAGCCCCTGCAGTTCTACGCCTGTGATAATCAGATCTTCTTCAGCTTTCAGCATTGCCACGTATAAAAGAAGAATCAACAGCAGGACAAGCTGACCAAACCTGTGCATCAGCAAAACCTTTGTATTGGATCAGAGATTGGGATTGATTTACTCCCTGTCAGCTTTAAGCACTGCCAGGAAGGCTTCCTGCGGTACTTGAACATTACCGATATCCTTCATCCGCTTTTTGCCTTCTTTCTGCTTTTCCAAAAGCTTGCGTTTACGGGTGATGTCACCTCCGTAGCATTTGGCGGTAACGTCCTTGCGAAGAGGATTAATCGTGCTGCGGGCAATGACCTTGCCTCCGATGCAGGCTTGCAGCGCTATCTTAAAAAGATGCCTGGGAATTACTTCCGCCAGCGTTTCCGTTACGCTCTTGCCCCAGTTGTAGGATTTGTCCACATGGCAGATAAAACTCATGGCATCTACCTTTTCGCCATTGATGAGGATATCCACCTTCACCACATCGGATTTGCGGTTTTCCAGAAAGGTATAGTCCATGGAGGCATAGCCCCGGCTGACTGTTTTAAGCTTGTCATAAAAATCAAAGATGATTTCGATTAGCGGCATCTGATAATGCAGCGCTACCCGTTTGTCGTCTATATATTGAATGTTTTGCTGAATCCCGCGCCGTTCCTGTGCCAGTTTCATAATATTGCCGATGTAGTCAGTGGGCACGATTATCTCCGTTTCCATGATAGGTTCCATCACATCTTCAATTCGAGTCGGATCAGGAAAATCTATGGGATTGTAAACAATGATATCGCTGCCGTCTTTGAGTCGGATGAGAAACCGCACGGACGGAGTAGTGGCAATGATGGGAACATTATATTCCCGGTAAAGGCGTTCCTTTACAATTTCCAGATGCAGCATACCCAGGAATCCGCAGCGGAAGCCATATCCCAAGGCGGCGGAAGCTTCTTTTTCATAAACCAGCGAGGCATCATTCAGTTTCAGCTTGGCAATCGCTTCCACCAGGTTTTCATAATCCTCGCCATTGATGGGGAAAATCCCGCTGTAAACCATGGGCTTTGGCTCTTGAAATCCGCCCAGCGGCTCAGGACAGCCCCCTTTGGCAAGGGTTATGGTATCACCCACGCGAGCATCTGCCACTTCCTTGATATTGGCAATGATGTATCCCGCTTCGCCGGAGGAAAGACCTGCCTGCGGTATAAACTTGAGCCCCAGATACCCAATCTCTTCAATCTCATATTCATGATTATTGGCAAAGAGCTTGATACGGTCGCCTTTGCTCAGCTTCCCGTCAAACATTCTGACCAGCACCACAACTCCCCTATAGACATCATAGTAGGAGTCAAAAATCAGGGCTTTGGGAGGATTGCTGTCCACACCTTTGGGAGCCGGAAGCTGCCTGCAGATTGCATCCAGCAGGTGTTCCACATTCAGACCTGTTTTGGCGCTGACCTTGATGATTT
>DAHVPA010000180.1 GCA_027318525.1 Candidatus Cloacimonadota bacterium
GCGGACGATACCGGCGATGGTGCCTATCTGGGTCAGTTTCTGGACCGGATTGGACAAAGCTGCAGGGGACATCACGTTGTTTGTATAAACAGCTTTGACCGCCCATTTATACATACCGTCAGTCACTGAAGCCCAGCCATTATCCTGATAAGCAGTGGCGGAAATGGTGTTGGCGGTCAGAAGGGTCCAGGTGACTTCATTTGTTTCCTGACCTTCCAGCAGACGCCAGACCTTGTAGCCCAGGAGAGCTCTGGTGGCAGGAGTCTGATGGGTGGAAGTGTTCTGCTGCCTGTAACTGCTCACATCAGCAGCGAATTGACCTGTGCCGGTATAGAGGACAGTATTGGGCAGAGGCTGCAGCGGGACAAGTCTCATTGGTGCAGTGGGTGCACTGTATCCGACATAACCGGAAAGGTTCCAATCATAGTTCAGGGAGGTGGACAGGGTGTAGAGGGTTGTCCAGCCGGTTGAAGTCTGAATCATATTGCCGAGTCCGTCATGAGCCGGACCTGCATCACAACCTGCGGGGTAACCAGTAGTATGAACCACGTTGTAACCGAACCACAATTCCTGACCAGCCTGGATGGGGATGGGAGTGTCTAGATTGACGGTATTAAAGGCATCAACCGTATAGCCTGTATAGGGCTGGTCATAAACCATCTGGTCAGGTCCCGCGGCGGAACCACCTGTCCAGACGCGGATTCTGAAGGTGGCAGCATCGCCGGGCCAGAACTTGATGGCAAATAGGGACTGACCTACATAATCAGTCAAATCAGCAGCAGTCCAGCGTGAAGCAACATCAAAGGTGCCGCCGGAAGTCATGCCGATACTGGTGCTGTTTGCGTCAGTATCCCAGCGAATCCATTCTCCGCCGCCTGTGCCGGGTTCCATCCAAGTCACATTAACGTTGGGAGGAGCTTGCACAGCCTGAACTCCGGAGGCTAGCAGGGCGATTTCATTGAGGGTGATGTTACCCATATTATAATTAGTTGCAGCGATGGTGATAGAGCCTGTGGCATTGGTATATCCGGCTCTGGTGACAGTATAGCTGTAGGTCTGGTTGGCATAGACATTCTGGATGGTAAACTGCCCCTGAGCATTGGAAGTGGCAGAATAATCCGCCATCCCGGTCAGCTCTATCGTAGCATCAGCCAATCCGACAGTGGGGAAATCACTACCGAACACGGTGCCCGTTACATCAACTACCAGCCATTTCAGGATAGAACCGGAAAAAGCAGCGGGTGATAACACATCACCTGTATAGACAGCCTTAACAGCCCACTTGTAATAACCGTCAGGGATAGAGGTCCAGCCATTATCCACATAGACAGTATCGGTAATGGTTGTGGTTGTCAGCAAGGTCCAGGCAGCTTCGTTGGTTTCCTGACCTTGAGGTAAGCGCCATACTTTATAACCGGTCAGAGAACGGTCATTATTGGAAAGGGCATATCTGTCCGCTCTGGTAACAGGCACACCGGTTGCAGGACCGACATACACGTCGTCAATATACCAGCCTGCATAGGAAACGGTCGCAGTGGCATACCATTCAAAACTGATTTCCACATTGGGCTGATTGGCATAAGCCGCCAAATCAATGGTCAAAACCTGCCAGGGCATGAATACCGCAGCAGAGCTTGCACCCCATACGGTGTTGCCGTTGACTTTTATCAAACCGTAATCCCAGGTGTTGTATCCGTTCATATAGTGCCAGAAATTGAGCACAGGATCATTTATCCCGCTGAAATCAAAGGTCTTTTTCAGATAGGACCAGCCGCCTGCATTGGTATATCCGCCTTGAACCACAGTTCCCCACATTCCTGTGCCGGAATGGGCAGAGGTGGGGGGTGTATCGACATAGGTATCAATATCAGTGTATGCAGCAGGATTGTAGTTGGCTGTCCACTGCCAGTCTCCCAAGGGGTTGCTCCAACTGGAAGTCGGGACCCAGCCGCCGTCTGTGATGTCAAAGTTATCAATGCTGGAGTTGCCTGCTCCCGGAACTCTCCAGGTGAGGTTGACAGCGGTTCCGCCGGTATTCAGGGTAGCTGTCACTTCTCCCGGTTGAATGGCGATTTCATTCAGGGTAATGGTGCCCATGCTGTAATTGACGTCAGCCACGTTGATGGTGCCGGTGCTGGGCTGATAACCCTGTTTGGCGATAACATAAGTATATGTATTACCGGAAAGGACTCCCGGAAGAGTGAACTGACCGGATGCATTGGTGGTGCCGTCGTAATCCAGCACACCATCCAGGTGCACTGTCGCATCAGCCAATCCAACGGTCGGTGCATCACTGCCCACCACTGTCCCGGTTACGTTTACCTGCGCTGAGGCAATCATATTAAAGTCCAGAGTAGTGGTCTGACCAACCGTGATTATTGCCTGCAGGCTTTGGCTCTGATAACCTGTTTTGCTGCAGGTGACCTGATAGGTTCCGGGCATGACAAACGGGAAGTTATAGGAACCGGCTGTATTGGTCAGTTGCGTCAGAGTGGTGTTCTGAACTGTTATCAGAGCGCCATCCAGAGGACTTCCGCCGCTGGTTACTGTGCCGGTCAAAGTTCCCATCCCGCCCATCTGGAAAGCTATCGCAATATTGGGTTTATTGACAGAAAGGGTTCCATTGGTGGTAGGAGGGTTTGTATCCGTGCCCCAGTAATGTGCACTTCCGGTGGTTCCGGCTGTGTAGTGGAAGGTCTGGTTGGAAGTAGTTCCGGTGCCGCCGTAGTTGGCTTCCACCATGACAATCAGGTTATCTCCAGCATAGAAATACGGAGTGGTAAAGGGGAAGTATTTCCATCCCACTTCATTGATGGTGACAACATCAGATACACACTCCTGTGCATCGGTGATTGTAGTTGCCCAGGGTTCTGCCACCAGGGCTGTGGCTGTGGTTGTCTTCATCAATATTCTATAGGGTATGACGTTGCCGAATTGGGCAACAACATCCCACATCACACCAGAGATCAATCCCGGTTGACCAAGCTCTGCTGCAGTATACAAAGTGGCGTGCCTGGCATAGCCGTAGGTTGTGTAAAAAGGATAGGCGGCAGCAGAGGTGCCGGTTCCGATTTGTGTGACCATGGTTCCTTGGGGATAAACTTCAACGTTCAAGGGAGAGCAGACATCATTCAGTGTGTTTTCATCCCCGGTCAGGACGACTTTGCCTGTGAGGGCTGTTTCACCAATTGTGGTGGGAGTCCAGGGAATGGTTACCTCTGCCAGTTGCATGGAACCGATGGTGGGACCGGGCACAGAGCCCAGCTCCGTCGTTCCCTGCATTAGTTTGACCAGATAGTTTGTCTGCTCGTTTGTGCCTCTGTTTCTTACAGTTACCGTATAATTGGAAGCTGCCCCCACAGATGGGAACAGGCTGCCGGCTACAGACATGGACTGCAAATCATTGGCAGCGGCTACGGGAGCAAGGTATTCAAAGATTAGTCCGTTGGGAGGGACAACTGTGGAGACGAAGGTGCAGGTGGCAGTATTAATTGTTCCGGCAGTTGTCAGTGTCCAATCAGTTGTTGTTTCCCTATTCACAAAATCTGTTGCATCGGGACCACGCATCCCGACCTGGATTAGGCTGGAAGTGGTTCCGCCGGCAGTCATGGGACCATATTCAAGACCAATTTTGTAGAGTGTTTCATACAGTTTAATCTGGAAATTGATGATATCGCCTGTGCCTGTAGTGCCATATCTTTTGAAGTTGTGCCATTGGATTACGCAGACCCGGTTGGGAGCAGTTCCCACGGTCTCCATTCTCAGGGTGGCTCCGGTCTGAGCCTGTAAATCCCGCCCGAAACCTGCAATTCTGTTATACAACTGGGAAGGGGTTATGGTTACTATCGAACTGAGGGGTGTGTAAGCACTGGTGGTGGCAATATTAACTGCTGTCGCTCCCAAAGCTGATTGTCCAAAGGAAATCCAGCCATTGGCGTTGATGGCAATCACGTCAAAGGTGTTGTCGTTGAATGGAAAGTTAAAGCCAATCGGAAATCCTACTCCGGTGGTCACCGTTCCTCCGGCAGGCACCGCCGGATCAA
>DAHVPA010000181.1 GCA_027318525.1 Candidatus Cloacimonadota bacterium
GATAGCCAATAATATCTTCATCCGCAGCAATGAATCCTCCCACTGAAGCCAAAGATTTACTGAAAGTGCCCATGATCAGGTCTGTCTTGTCTGTAAGTCCGAAATGTGCTGCGCAACCTGCTCCTTTCTCTCCCATGACGCCAAGTGAATGAGCCTCATCAACCATAACGCTGGCTCCATATTGTTCTGCAAGCTGCATAATATCGGGCAGAAAAGCAATATCACCTTCCATCGAGAAGATGCCGTCCACCACTATCAGCATATTATTGCCCTTGTGCTTGGAAAGGACCTTTTCCAGGCTTTTCATATCGTTGTGATTGTATCTGAGCATGGTGCCCTGAGACTGGATGCAGCCGTCAATTATAGATGCGTGGTCAAGCTTGTCAGTGATTACAATATCACCTTTTTGCACAATGGTGGCAATGCAGCCCAAGTTAGCCTGATAGCCTGTTGGAAATGCCAGAGCAGCTTTTTTACCTACAAGGTGGGCTAATTCTGTTTCCAATTCGATGTGAATATCGAGTGTTCCATTCAGAAAACGGGAACCGGCACATCCACTGCCGTATTTCTTGATGGCATTGATGGCAGCTTCCTTGACCTTGGGATGAGTGGTGAGTCCAAGATAGCTGTTGGAGCCCATCATCAGCATTTTTTGACCATTACAGATGACTTCCGTATCCTGCTCGGAACTGATTTCACGGAAGTAGGGATAATACCCCATCGCTATTGCTCGTTTTGCATCTTTAAAGTTGTAGCATTTTTCCATTATACCCATGTTTTACCTCGGTTGATTATATCATTTTAAATTCTTTCAAATTAAGGAATAAAACTCTTGTCACACTGTAAATCAGATACACGACAGGCACAGATACCAGCATTCCCAGCAAACCAAAAGCCCAGCCTCCGGCCAGGACTGTCAACAACACTATGAGCGGATGCATTTCAATCGACATGCCCACCACCATCGGATAGACAAAATTGTTATCCACCACCTGTATCAGATACATTGCCAGACCGGCATATAAGATCATGATGGGCGGTAAACCTGCTATCAGAATTGAAAGAACAGCAAAGAATCCCCCCAGCCATGGTCCGAAATAAGGGATAATATTGGCTATGCCGGCAGAATAGCCTATCAGGATGGAATAAGGCACTCCCAGCATGGTTAGAGCAGCAGAGGCAAGTGTGCCCACTATCAGAATCTCATAAAACACTGCTCTCAAATATTTGCCTATAACGTCATCTATTTTGTGCAGTATGATAACTACCAGTTCGAAATATTTATTGGGAATTATGGAAAGAACAGCTTTCTTAAACTTGACATTGTCTTTAAGGAGAAAAAACCCAATGATAGGCACTGAAGCAATTAGAGATACAGCTTCAAATATCTTGCCATAGTTCTTGATTAAAAGACTGGGAATGTTCATCAGACTGTTGTTGATACTATGTATTAAAGATAAGAATTGGTTATGCAGCTTAAGTATGGGAACCTGAGCATCAAGATAGTCAATTCTTTGCAAAATTGACTGCACCAAAGGGATTTTTAGGAGGCTGATTTCACCTTGTTGCGAAGCGCTGGATACGAATGCAATAAGACTTTCCGCCTGGGTAATAATGGCAGGTATAATTCTGACTACACCCCAGGCTATTAATACTCCTATCAGCATGTAGGTAATAAGGATTCCCCATACTCTGGTAACATGGCGTCGTTCCAGCCAACTGACCCATGGATTAAAGATATAGGCAAAAACGATGGCTGTAATCAGATACTTGAATATCCAGCTGTAAAACATGATGCCGCCAATCAGCAATCCCATAATCAGGATATACATCAGCCACCTTGTCAGTTTCATGCCATCGGCTCCTGTCTCTTCTGCAGATTGATGGCAAACTGGCAAACAATCCTGCAAACATTGTTCAAAAGCTTGATTCCTGTCCTGGGATTTGCCTGGACAAAACTGATGAAATCCAGATGAGAGATAGCCAAAAGTGTGGAGTCCGTCTTGGCTATAGCTCTTCCTTTCCTCTTGTCTTCGGTGTAAATATCAATCATTCCGATTATCTGATGTCTGCCTAATTCAAAACTGTTTTGTCTGCCATTGTGATCTTCGGAAATATCTATCACTCCTTTCTCGATCAGATAGATTACGGCGAGTGGAAATTGTTCCTGATAAATGATTTCGCCCTGTTTAAACTGACGTTCTTGAACCATCTGAGAAAAAAGAAAGAGTTCATAACGGGTAAAATCTTTTAGAATAGGATAACTTCTCAGTTTGTCCCATTCAGTTTTACGCTGAAACAAGTTAACCAGGAATTGCTTCAAATTGGTTAAGTTCATTCAATTCTCCCGAGTTAAGTTATACCGGTGCTATTCGCTTTCCGAGATTAGCGGAACAAAGCTGCAACCGCCATGCACTGACTCTTTCACTTCACTGTTTGATTTTTCTACAACTATAAGTTGCTGAATGTTTGACCCACCCACTGGAACAACTAAGATTCCGGGGTCGGACAGCTGTTTTATCAGCATAGACGGGACTTTATCAGCCGCAGCGCTGACTATGATTTTAGGAAATTCGCTATACGGCGGGAAAGCTTTTTGCCAACCGGCAGCTCCGTCTCCAATCTTGTAAAAAACATTAGTGTAGCCCAGTTTGTCAATTACTTTTCTGGCTTTTAGTGATAATATGTCTATTCGCTCTATGCTACATACTTCTTTTGCAAGGTTTGACAGGAGTGCAGTTTGGTAACCGCTGCCGGTTCCAATTTCCATGACGATATCATCTCTGTTGAGCCTTAGCTTTTCGAGCATTATGGCAATCATCAAGGGTTGGGAAATGGTTTGATTACTGTCTATGGGTAGTGGCTGATTTCGGTAGGCATACGAGACGTATTCGGGAAGGACAAAGAGCTCTCGTGGCACTATTTCAAAAGCCTTGAGCACATTCTGGTCTGTTATGCCCGCTTCTACCAATTCCTGCACTAATCTTTTTCTTTGGTCTGAATATCTCATATAAGTATATAGTGTATCATTTTAAATTGTCACAATTATCTGACATCCATTCCATCAGGGGTGGGAATGAATCGCCTTTGGTCATGTCAAATCCCAAAGGAGTGAGTGAAACATAACCTTCTGCAATTGCTTCTGCATCGGTTCCCTTTTGATTATCCCAGACCGGAAGATCACCACCCACCACATAAGAAAAGCCCGTTTCATCCTGTCCCAGCAATTTGATGAAATTATAGTATTTGCGGTGACCGGTTGTGGCGAGCCTGATACCTTTGATTTGGTCCAATGGGAGATTCGGCACATTGATATTCAAGACCTGATTGCTGGCAGCCAAATCAGTTATTCCGCAATTAAGCAGGTTTACCATCCAGGCGGCAGCAGAATCATAATGCTGTTCCGAATAGGATGTAATGGAGATGGCAATGGCTTTATAACCCAGAAAGGCAGCTTCCTTGGCTGCGGCAACAGTTCCCGAATAGTGAATATCTTCTCCCATGTTCTGACCTGCATTGATACCTGATATAACAAGGTCAACTGGTTTACTGAGCAGTTTCTGGATAGCTATTATCATGCAGTCCACCGGTGTGCCGTCGATTGAAAATTCATTTTCACCCCGGACTGCCACTCTGACGGGTTTTCTCAGGGTGATGGAATGGGAAGCTGCGCTGCGTTCTGAAGCAGGTGCTGCGATTGTTACTTCAAATCCTGCCGCTCTGCAATGTCTTGCCAAGGTTTGGATTCCGGGTGCTTTAATCCCGTCGTCATTGGTCAGTAGTATATGCATTTATTTTCCTTATCATAATATCATTTGAAAAAAGCTGATGATTTCATTATAGAATTTCAAAACCAACAGGCATACCAGTAGGAGTGATAGCATCAGCCAGTTGGTATGGATAAATCTGATAATCAATTGATGCCACTTTGCCCTGCGGTAGCGTCGGGTGGGTGGGGCAATAGGGGAAAAAGGTTTTTTGCGATGAGCATATTTAATCTTTTCATAAATATGCTGTTCATAGCTGAGCCA
>DAHVPA010000182.1 GCA_027318525.1 Candidatus Cloacimonadota bacterium
ATCCTGATTATCGACGACGACAATCATAACATAAACTTCTGTCCCGATGCAGCTACAGACTCTGTATATACTGTAATCACGCCTACCCAATATGGACCGGTTGTCCAATTTGACAGAATGGCAGCACCAGATAATGATATCGAACTTCGAAAGCTGTCCTTCAGCCGGTTGCAGGACTATCGGGCAGTCATCTACCACAGTGATTACACGACCAGCACTTCCTCTTTTGCATTGGATGCGGATGCCATCGGCATCTATCTGGCACAGGGCGGCAACGTCATCCTGAGCGGAGGTTCCAACGTATCCGGTGCTCTGAAAACGCTGGAACTGAACAACCCCGCCTTCCTAAGCAATTACCTGAGCAGCTCGATAGCAGAACAGAGCACAGCGGTAACGAATAATTTTCTCAATAGCAATTTCTTTGTCTCTGCACAAAGCGAGACAGATTATCTGCCTGATATCGCCTTGGAACTGGAACACCCGATTTTGCATTTGATAGAAGCCCGCAAAGGCTGGGGACCCATAACCTACTTTGGCAATGGCACAGGACTGGAAACCCTCTATTCCTACGGGTGCAAATTGCCGTTTTCGCAATACTATCCGCCTACGCAGGAACAATATGATTTCTACTCGCAACAGCATGTGGCTGTGGCAAAGTTTGGCAACAACGGCGGTTCTTTTGTCGTCTTCGGCTTTCCCCTTTCCATGATGGAAACCGGTGCTGCGGAACAGGCACTCGATACACTCGTCAATGTGATGTTAACTTGTCCTGATGTTAAAAAGGGAGTCGGCAGATGAAACGGTTTATGATTATTATCACGGTATTATGCATCAGTCTGGCAGCTCTGTATGCTGTGTCTGCCGAGCAGAATCCTGTTCCCAAGGTTTTCTCTTCCGGCATATACCACAATGCCGCCTCCCTGGAACTGGCTGTCACCAATTATGGCATGATTGGCAAATCAGTCAATCAGGGCTTGATATTCCCTCCCAATAGTGGCATCAATTACCTGTATCAGGGTTCGCTCTGGCTTGGAGCCAAGAAATTCAGGCGCAACAGCGAAGGCGAAAAGCTTTACTGGCTGGCACAGCATCCCAGCGCTGACAGCAGTGGAACTGTGACGGAAGCTGAACCGGGTTGGAATGCGTCCCTTAGCCCGGTGCTTGATACCTTGGTCAGCATTGGTTTTGACGGTGATAAAGACCTGTATGAACTGCTGCCTGCCTACAATCTTTTGCTTGCAGGATATACCATGGATTCAGACCTGTATGAAACATATAACATTCATGATACCGTCCTGAAAAGCATCCTGTCCCATCCTTCTCCTCTGCCCTTTGCTTATCCCGATCCTGAAGGGCACTACTGTTTTACCATTCCGCAGGATGTTACAGGCAATGAACAGGGCTTTGAAACCTGCACTGCATATTATTATGACTTCTGTCCGTTTGGAGTTCCGGGAGACAGGGATTGGGGCTCCAGCAGAGCTTCCAACCGGCATTATCCTTTGGGTCTGGCAATTGAGCAAAAGAGCTATGCCTGGCCTTTACAGAACTATGACAGGATGGTGCTCTTTAAATATACTCTGCATAACACCAGCACTGTGGATACTCTGTATGACTTGAGTATTGGAGCCTATATCGACAGCGATGCCGGACCTGTTTCCTATGGGTCCATGGCTGCTAATGATGATGTAAGCGGATATGTAATGGGTTCTGGTTATGAATTTGCCTATAGCAGAGATGCTGATGGCGATAATGGCGCAACTCCCGGATTGATTGCCTGCAAGCTGATGATTCCCGGTAAACTGCTCAATCGCTCAGCTTATACCTGGAAAGTGGGTGACGGTCCGGATGACTGGAGTCCCCTATCCCTGGCGATTGGAACTCACAATACCGCTAATGAGAAGTATTGGCTGATGACAGGCAGAAACCCCAATCCCGGCTCTGCCACCAAATACAATCCCTTAAGGGGTGGACCTGCCGGCGACATTCCCGAGTATATTGAATCCCTACCTCGCGACACCAGATTTCTTTACGCCTTGTATGGCTATCCCTTCAGAAGAGATAATCCCAGACCTTCCGAAGAGCTGAACCTGGCTCCGGGAGAAGCTCTGAGCGTTTACATGGCTGTTTTCCTGGATAATTCTCTACAAGCTCTGAAAGAGCAGGCACAGCGGATTGACAGCTTTGTGAATAATGCCTTGGATTGGGGCATCACCGAGGGTTTGACTTCTATTCCCTATCTGACCAGTGCGGAGCAGATTGGGGTGGGGAAAGTCGACCTGAGTTGGTTCAGTTACACCAACCCCGACCTCTTTGAACTGATGTATAAACCCGCAGAGGCACCGGCTTCCCAGTGGCAGTCAATTACACTGCCAGGAAGCGCCAGAACCTTCGCTGTCAGCGGACTGACCAACGGAACCTGCTTTAAATTCAAGGTTGCCTCCATCATCAATCCCGGTGGTTCGGAAGTCTATCTTGAATCCCAGCCCAATGAGTTGACCATCGATGACGAACCTTTTCTGATGCAGGATTCCGGTTATGTGTTGAATTACCCCAATCCTGCCAATGCGCTAGATGGCTCCCGATTTGAGTTTTATGCCCCAGCCGGAACTGAAGTCAAACTCAGTATCTTCAACACCAGAGGCAGAAAGATAAAGACAATATCCAATCCTGATTTTTCCGGTCCCAAAGCCAGTTTAACCTGGTGGGGCAGGGATGATGATGGCAGCCTCGTTCCTCCCGGGATTTACTTCTATAAGCTCAGTGTTAACGGCAAAACGATAACCCGCAAGTTGAGTCTGGTGCGCTGAAGCTTTTCTGAGGTAATATAAAGACTCTCATTGCGAGAGTCTTTTTTTATTAGGAAGCCAATCGTTTAAGGTTTGTTTTTGAGTGAAATCAGCTCTGCCAGAATACTGACTGCTATCTCATATGGTGTGTGGCTGTGGATAGGCAAGCCGATTGGTGCGTGTAGACGGCTCAGTTCCTCATCAGTAAAGCCTTTGGCTTTTACTTTCGATAAAGTCTCCGCCACTTTCTTAGCGCTGCCTATCATGCCGAGATAACGGAAGGGCTTGCGCAGACACGACTCCAGCACTTCACGGTCGTGGATGTGTCCATAGGTCATGATGACTATGAAGGCATTTTCATTAAAGGAGATATCCCTTTCCAGAGCGGTGTAGTCGTTGTGGACAAGCTTTGCTTCAGGAGGAAAGGCTTCTGCCTGTAGAAGCTCCTGCCTGTTGTCTATGACCGTTACCTGGAAATCAGCTTTAACTGCAAAGTCCGCCAAAGCCTGTCCACAGTGCCCTGCACCTATTATGTAGAGTGGATGGGGTGAGAACAGCGGCTCTATCAGGACTTCTGCCCTGCCGCCGCAGATCATGTTGGTTTTAACTTCGCCGGAGGCGACTGTTCTGCCCTGTTCATCCAGGCTATAGCTCCATTTGGCAATGGTCTTGGGCTGCTGCTGGCGGATTGTTTGGATGACCAGGTATTCCATTTCACCTCCGCCCAGATTGCCAAAGCTATCGCCCTGTAATGGGACTGCCAGTTTCATGCCGATTCTGGCGGGAGTGGAGCCATCTGTCTCGATAACACTTGCCTGCCAGAGCGGACTGCCGTTTTCAATGGCAGTAGTCAGCTTCTTGTAATAGCTGCCCAGTTCAGACATAGACCATATCCTCCGGAGTGTTGAAGTTACGTAGGATGCTCCCGTCTTGAGTTTCGACATAATGGACCGGGTGGTCGGAGTGGATAATCAGTCCCTTCAGACCTAGGGGATTGCTTTCTTCATGAATGACAAAGCACCCAGGCAGGATTATGGGGTGACCGCTTTTCCCGTTGCAGCGTGGGATAATGATGCTGTTTCGTCTTTCTGCAAATGCAGTTGATAAGGTTGTGACAGTTTCTGCTTTCACGGCAGGATGGTCCACCGGCCAGATTACCCAGCCATCAGGTCTGCCATATTCTGAGAGTGCTTTCTGCATACCCAGTCTGATACTGCCGAGCATATCCGGCGTTT
>DAHVPA010000183.1 GCA_027318525.1 Candidatus Cloacimonadota bacterium
CCAATTGTGGAACCCTAAGGACCCGATTGCTGATTACATTGATGCCACCATATTGAAAGCTGATGCCAAAGAAACTGATATCAAAGCTCTCTGTGATTATGCAGTAAAAACAAAATGTAAAGCAGTGTGTATCAATTCGCATTTTCTTCCTTATGCCAAAAGCAGAGTCAAAGATAAGGTTGCACTATGCACCGTTATCAATTTTCCTTTGGGTTCAGGCACAAATCTGGCGGTTCTGGCAGAAGCAGAAGCCGTTTTGGATGAAGATATCCATGAATTGGACATGGTTCAGAACCTGCCGGCATTGCTGTCGGGATATTGGCAACCGGCTTTTCTGAGCATTATGGAAGTCAAAGATGCTTGTCTGGATAATGGGACACTGCTTAAGGTAATCATTGAGACCTGTTATCTATCCCGCGAGCAGTTGATTACGTCCTGCCTGATTGCCAAAAAGGCCGGAGCTGATTTCGTGAAAACATCCACCGGATTTGGTTCCGGAGGTGCCACAGTAGAAAATATCAAGCTCATGCGACAGATTGTGGGACCCAAACTTGGTGTCAAAGCCAGCGGAGGAGTTCGCACCAGAGAAGACGCACTCGTCATGCTGAAAGCAGGCGCCAACCGCATCGGCACCAGCAATGCCAAAGCTATTATCGAGGGTTAGATGCAGATTAAACTTGCCGGTTACAATATTGATACCAAGCTGATAGAAAAGCTTGGTAAAGACGTTTCTGCTACTCCAGAGGTAATTTCTGCTGCTTATGCCCGCATCAGCCGCAGCAGTAAATCAGTTACTGAACTGCGCAGCATAGCAGCCAACGATGTGGAAAAAGCCCGCAATTCCAATTGGGAAATTGTGTTTGAAATGGGACATGCCTCTGTTGCAGAACATGCGGTCTTCAATTTTGATATCATAGGTATATCTCGCTATCTGGCTGAATTCATACAACGCAGCCGTCTTGCTTCTTTTACTGAGAAGAGCCAGCGTTATGTAACATTGGATGGTGACTTTGTTTTACCGGCAGAAATTGAAGGCAGCAGGTATAAAGACGATTTCGCCAACCTGATGCAAAATGCTTTTGCGCTCTATTCCAACCTTTTTGAAGATTTGAAGCTGCAAAAAGCATCCGAGTGTGAATGGAACTCCAAACGAGAACTGGAAGGCGCAGCCAAAGAGGATGCCCGTTATGTCTTGCCGCTTTGCACAAGGACGCAGATGGGTATGACCATTAATGCCCGCAGTCTGGAACTGTTGCTCAGAAGGCTGGCAACCCTGCCTCTAAAAGAAGCTCAGGAACTCCATCAGCTCCTGTATGGTGAGGTCAGCAAGGTTGCTCCCTCCATAGTTCGTTTTGTTCAGGCAGATGATTTTATCACCAGAACATTACCCTCTCAGCTTGCGATAAAGTCAATACCCTCAACAATTAATGAAGTTAAGTTGGTGGATTTTACCTTTCACGCAGATGCACACATACTGTCCGGACTCTTGTTTGAACAGCAGGGTGGCAGTTATCCCGACATCCTGAAGCAGGTTAAGGCAATGGGTAATAAGCAGCAGAAAGCGCTGTGGCAGGATTTCTTTGAGGGCATCAAGCCTTGGCACAAGATGCCTCGCGCTTTTGAGCTGGCTGATTTCGTCTTTGAGCTCACCATGTCCGCCAGTTGTTATGCCCAGTTCAAGCGCCATCGGCTGTGCACCATCCTTAAAGCTCCATATAATGCCAAAGATGGATTTGTGATTCCGCCTTCCATCCAAAAACCAGCCCAGGTAAAAGCAATCAAGGCTTTGCTCAGCTCGGCTGAGTCTTTGGCAACCAAGGTCAGTAAGGGCAATCCCATGTTATATCCATATCTGCTGACCAATGCTCACCGCGTCCGCATCCTTGCCAAAATGAATCTGCGCGAACTTTATCATTTTTCCCGTCTGCGTTCGGATTCCCATGCCCAATGGGAAATCCAGCAGCTTTCCAATCAGCTCATACCCATCGTCCAAAAGCGTTGTCCCAATGCCGCCCAATGGCTTATGGGCAAAAGCGATTTCCCTGTTGATATTTAGCTGTTATTTTACCTTATGGTTATCAGAATTATAACATAAGCTAACTTTCTAAATCGAACCAAATTAGCGACAGGATACAATCAGAGAACATTCTGTCGCTTTTTCATTTCATATCTGATACTTCTTTATGTGCTGAACTTACCCATAAAGCCAACCAAGGATCCACCTGGCATCCACTTGGGGTCAGCCCAGGAGGACCCCGGGTGGACCCCAGGTTGCAATTAAGGGATAATTGTTCTTGCGCTATGTAAGTAAATGGTATGCAAATAACTGATTTAGGTTGACAAAAAAGTGGTGTTGATGAGCTTGCATTGAGAGATGCGTCCCTGTAGCTCAGCTTGGATAGAGTGGCACCCTCCGAAGGTGAAGGTCGGGCGTTCGAATCGCCCCAGGGACGCCACTTAAAGCATGTAAGGAATCTATGCCATCTGATATACTGATTTCCATTGAAGAAGTCTCCAAACACATCGCCGGCAGGATTTTGTTTGAGCCGGTAAGTTTTGGCATCCACCAGGAAGACAGAGTCGGTTTGGTGGGCGTAAACGGTTGCGGCAAAAGCACATTGATGAAAATCCTCGCCAAACTTGAACCTTGCACCACGGGAGAAATCACCTTTCGCAAAGAACTTTCATTAGGTTATTTGCCTTAAATCCCGGAACTTAATTACACACTCGATGTTTTGTCTCAGGTGTTGGTGGATTCGGATTTCAGCAAGGAAGACCATTGGGAGCTGGAGCACAAGGCAAAAGCAATTCTCAGCAGGCTGAAACTGAGTGATTTTGATAAACCGGTTGGTTTGCTTTCCGGAGGTCAAAAGCGCAAGGTTGACCTTGCCAGGGTTCTTCTATCCAAACCGGATGTGCTTTTACTGGATGAACCGACCAATCACCTCGACTTGGATACGATTGAATGGCTACAGGACTATCTGCAGTCTTATCATGGGGCGGTGTTGCTGATTACGCATGACCGTTATTTTTTGGATGCCATCTGTAACCGTGTCCTGGAAATCGACGAACAGAAAGTCCATATCTATGATGGCGGATATTCCGATTTTGTGGAAGGACAGATTATCCGTCAGACCGATGCTCAGAGAAAGGAAGTCCGGCGTCAGGCTCAGCTCAAAAAGGAGCTGGACTGGTTGAAAAGAGGAGCCAAAGCCCGCACCAGTAAACCGAAGAATCACGTGGACAGGGTGAAAGAGCTGCTTTCCAAGTCCTATCTCATCAGTAATCAGGATTTGAGCATATCGTTCCAGACCAAGCGGCTGGGCAAAACAATCCTGGAACTGCACAACCTCAGTAAGTCATTCAATGATAAAGCTTTGTTTCATAATATAGACCACAACTTTCAAGCTAAAGACAGGATTGGGATAATCGGACCCAATGGTTGCGGAAAGACCACATTGCTTAAACTCATGACAGGTGAGGACAAACCCGACCGGGGCAGTGTCAAGGTCGGTCTCAATACACATTTTGCCTATTACAGACAGGATCAGGATGAACTTAAAGCCAATGTTTCAGTGCTGGATTATGTGAACCAATTTGCAGATGTAATCAGGACGGCTGACGGGCAGAAGTTCTCCGCTTCCGAAATGCTGCAGCGCTTTCTCTTCGATGGCAAGATGCAGCAGATGAAAGTCAGCGCTCTGTCAGGTGGAGAAAAGAAACGCCTGCATCTGCTGGTGTCACTTATGTTCGGCAGTAATTTCCTGATTTTGGACGAACCGACCAACGACCTCGATATCCGGACTCTGGAAATTCTGGAAGACTATCTGGACGCCTATCACGGCTGCATTGTTGTAGTCTCGCATGACCGCTATTTTTTGGATAGGGTGGTGGACCACATCTTTATCTTTGAGAATGGACGAATCCGTAAATTTGCCGGTAACTACTCTGATTATCTTTTAGTGAAACGCTTTCAAGCT
Source organism: Candidatus Cloacimonadota bacterium (assembly GCA_027318525.1). Lineage (GTDB taxonomy): Bacteria > Cloacimonadota > Cloacimonadia > Cloacimonadales > Cloacimonadaceae > UBA5614. Next base: position 3,981 of record DAHVPA010000183.1, read on the forward strand.
GAA
>DAHVPA010000184.1 GCA_027318525.1 Candidatus Cloacimonadota bacterium
TATAACATGTCTACTTCACCATTTTCGCCTATGGGATATACAAATTCCAACGGCATCTTTGTTGATACCCTATCGGCAGGAAAGCTACCTCTCAAGGTTGTAAACCCTGTGACTAACGCTATTGTTTATGAACATACATACTGGCTGGAACCCAACCATACCACCTTTTTACCAATTGAAATAACCTATACACAAAACAGCGAACAGATAACGCCTGTGGTTATCAATAAAGGTCTGCATGCCTATCCCAATCCCTTCAACAGCAGTGCATCCGGCTCTGTGTCCTTTACTTACAATGGTAATGCCAAGCTGAGCAGAGACAGCTACCTCAGGATATACGACACAAAGGGACGTTTCATTCAGCAAATAGAGATGAATTCCAAAGGCACGGCTAGCTGGCAACCCTCACCGGAAACAGCTTCCGGACTCTACCTAGCCCGGCTCATCAGTGGGAAAAGAATAGTGGATACAGCCACTTTCAGTATTATCAAATGAGACGGATGATGAAGCTGCTGCTGAGTAGCCTGTTTACACTTGTCTGTCTGGGCTTGATGGCTATTGGCAGCGGCAGTCTGAATTTCTTTCAGGAAGACCTGGAGTTCAGGCTGGATGGCAAGACTTTCAGGCTAAGCGGAGACTATTGGTTCTGCAATAATACAGACCGGGATGTGGTGCAGCAGTTGTATTTCCCTATTCCATCCGACAGCCTGGCACTTCCTGCGGATAAGATAAAGCTGAAGCTGATTGACCCGCTCAAAGGACAAAAGGCAAGGCTGTTATCCGTGAATAGTCAGGGCTTCTGGTTCGAGGTCAGTCTGCCGGCACAGACCATTGCCATCTGCCATATTGCTTACCGGCAAAGGCTTTACGGTAATGTTGCCAGGTATGTCCTGATGTCCACCCACAGTTGGGGCAAGCCGCTGGAATATGCCAAGTATACCTTGATTACGTCGCGTCGCATGCAATTGCAGCATTTGTCTTTGGAGGAACCGGTCACTTGTGTAAAGGGTGGCAAAAGGTATTACCGTTGGGAAATCCTGAACTTTATGCCTGAAGCTGATTTCCGGGTGGATTTCCGATAAAATATTTGCTTTTGCCCCGGCAATTACTATCTTATTGGTAGATATTAATCATGACGAGGAGAATCCAATGAAAAAGAATGTCGGAACAGTAGATAGAGTTATACGATTAATCATGGGGCTTGCCATTGTCCTGGCAGGCTTGCTATTCCAAAATTGGTTTGGCGTGTTGGGCCTGGTCTTTGTCGGCACAGCTATAGCTGGCTACTGCCCGCTGTATGCGGTGTTCGGAGTCAGGACTTGCCGGATGGAATAGGCTTCCGCTAATCTTTCCTGAGTGGCTTCTGCGGGTCAAACGACCAGTGGAAGCCTTTTTCTTTCTCTACTTTAAAGCTGAACTTCTGCAGGAAATTGACTGCCTGCGGAATGGAAAAACCGGCAGGAATCACCACATAGTTAAACTTGTCCAAATCCTTTTCATATTCAGGTTTCCACAGTGATGAGGTGATGAAGATGACTGCTGCGGAGCGGTTGAAATACATCTGCTCCGGCTGAAGACTGCTGTAGATAAGGAGTTTGGGTCTTTCGGGATAAACGGTTGCCAGGCTGTCCGCCAAAGCTGAGGCATAGGTGCTGTCCTGCTGTGAACTGAGCACAAAAGCGGTGTATTGCGCGGACACAGGATTGATGATATTGGCTTGTGTGTTTTTCCAGGCTTTATGCAGATTGACTCCACCCTGCCAGATAAACCAGACAGCAATGAGCAGCGACACAATCCTGGCAAGCTGCTTAATTTTGCCTACAGCAGTAAGTAATCCCCCAAATGCCAGAGGCAGCAGGAACAGGGTCGTTCCCACAAAGAATCCGGCAAATAGAAGGATGCCGCCCATCATCCCGCCCAGGTCAAAGGACTTGGTCAAAGCAATCAGGAAGGACGGGCAGAAGTTCACTCCGGTGAAGATACCCAGCAGGAAAGCGCTATTGGAAAGCTTCATCCAGCCCGGGATGCGGCAGCTTTTTTCCGCTCTGTGCGTGCGCATTGTATTCAGCACCAGAAAGACGGAGAGGAGGATATAGGAGATGCCTGTAAACAGAGTCCTCTGCTGCTGCGGCAGAAAAGAACCCAGCCAGCCTGCCAGCGCACCGAACAGCAGATAGGCGATAAAGCGTCCCGCACTGATTTCCATCACTTTGTAAAAGCTTTTCTTCAGACTGCGGTCTTCGGAAATCAGGTAAGGCAGGTAAATCGGAGTGCAGGTCAACAGGCAGATGGTGCCGGTCGAAAGACCGAGCATAAAGCCTTCAATCAATGTCTTCAGCAGCATCAGAAGAGCAGCCTCAAGCCTGCGGAGGTATAGGTGGTGTAGTCTTTATACTCGATATCGTCCGAATAGACATAGCCGAGATGAATTTCGCTGACCGGTGTGAAGAAATAGCGTGCCAGCGCTTCATAATGAGTATAACGGTCCAACATATGGCTGATTCCGCCGCCCAGATAGAACCTGCCCAGGACCTTCATTTCCGCATGGGTAAAGAGGGCAGAGGACTTGCGGGTCACATTGCCGCGGGGGGATAGTTTGCCGCCCAGCTCGATATAGCTGGCGTTGGAAAGGTCATACAGGGGTGTGTATTTGCCGGAAAGGCGAAGGAATTGCGAATTGAACAGCATTTCTGCATTTTCGCGGTCATAGAAGTTACGGATTTCATAAGAGGCAAATCCGGTCAGCATCGGGCTTAGCATACGGCTGTAACGTGCTCTGCTGGTGATGGGAATGAGTCTGTCGGCTGTTATGGCGTCGCTCTCCAGCCAGTCAATTCCGCTCTGCATTTCCAGATGCTGGATGGGGGTAAGGTCTGCCTGCATCAGGAGTCCGGCACCGATTGAACTGAGGTCGTAGGTATCAAAAGCGTTGCCCATGCCTGTCTTCTGATAAGCATCGACATAGACTGCCAGCGGTTTGATAATGTTATATGCCACTTGGGCATCTGCCTTGAGGTTTTCTCCTTCGATGATTCCCAGACCAAAGTCAAACACCGGCTTAAAGGAAAAGAGCCGGTAACGCGCATTCAGAGAAGCATTCAGCCTGTTTTGGGTATAGGCAAAGCTGATTCCGGACTGGGTAAAATCATCCTCCAGATAGGGCAGGAAGGATTCATAGGGCATTATCCAACCCGTTTGCCGGGCAAACCACTCATGCCGGTAAAACGCTTGGGCAGAAAGGTTTGGCGTGTGATATCCCACTCCCAGTTGCAAACGGTTGTTTTCCCGTTCCTGACGGTTTTCCTGCACCCGGTCGGTATAGGCATAACGGTTTTCCATCTCCAGACTTAGCTTTCCCCAGTCTGCCGCAACTATGTTATCTGATCCATAGCCGGTCAGATGCTGTTTGTAAAGGCTTCTGTAGTGATAAACATTGGAGTTGCTCCAAGACGAAATCTGCTGGGCACCAAGGCAGATGGAAAGCAGGGCGAAAGCTATCAGTAGATAGCGTTTTGAGGGCATTCTCTTACGCATAATCCATCCTGTTTGCATAAAGTTTGGTCGATGACTGCCTTGCCGTTGTTATCGAGCTCAATGGCGTCATAGGGGCAGACTTGAAGGCATCTGCCGCAGCCATTGCAAGCGCTGCGGTCGATGTGCACTTCAACGGTCGAAGGTTTCTTGCAGCCGGATAGCATTGATATCAGCAGTAATATCAACACGAGAAATACGATGCTGCGCGCCTTCATTTGGGTCTCCTGACTGCGTTGTAACTGCAGCTTCTAACGCAGAAACCGCAGTCGATGCAGATTTGAGGGTCAATCACCGCCCTGTCTGCCTGCAGACTGATAGCGCCGGTGGGGCAGTTTTTTACGCAATCGCCGCAACCGACGCAGAAATATCTGTGCACATAGGGTTTGGAGCTGACATAAGCTCCCAGCACCAGTGCCAGGCACAGGAAAATGAGGAGTGGAAGGTATT
>DAHVPA010000185.1 GCA_027318525.1 Candidatus Cloacimonadota bacterium
ATAACATTCGAATACCGCACCCCGGCAGGGAAAATTTTAACGCAGACTTTTGTGGTTAAAGATGATGATTTCGACTGGCGTTTCCCGACCGGGAAAAAGGTGGTCGAATATGAGAATGGCATCTATAAGCTCGAAACATCAGACAAAGGCTTTACCAGCGCAGATTTGGAAGAATGGCTGCCCAAATTGAAAGATGCCAGGGGCATTATCATTGACTGGAGAAAAGGCAGCAGACTGGGTATGGACTTTCTGTCGCTTTTACAGTCAGTACCCGATACCTTGCGTGTTCATGACCCCGGGAAATATCTTTATCCTGACCAGGAAAAGGCTGTTATAGAACTGTCTCAAAGGTCTGCCTGGAATGTGGAACCCAAGGAACCGCATTTATCCATGCCGATAGTGCTGCTGTGCAATGCCCAGAATGCCAGCTATGCAGAGTCGTTTCTTGTCCATATCCAGCATTACAAGATGGGGACAGTAATCGGAGAACCGACTGCCGGCACCACCGGCAATGTAGTCAGAAGCACTCTGCCCGGCGGGTGGAAAGCCTGGTGGACGGGACTGTATGTGGAAAATCCTGACGGGACACGCTTTCATGGGGTCGGGGTGATTCCTGATATTATCGTCCATCCCACTGTCAAAGGTATTGCAGAAGGCAGGGATGAGATTCTGGAAGCAGGACTAAAGTATATGCAGGAGAAACTGGAGCTAAAGGAATTGCCAAAAGAGATTAAAAGTTACTGATAAATCCTATTTGTTGGTATAGCCTTTGCCTTTGCCGCTTATGAGGACATGGATGCGGTTGAACATCTGGCGGAAGCGATAGACCATTTCTCCGCTGGGGTTGAGCTGGTGCAGCATCTTGCTGAAAAAGCTGTCCCAATTAGTGGTCTCAAAGTCCTGGTAATAGCCGATGGACTGCATCACTTCATGGATGTAGGTCTGCAGTTTGGCAAGCTCCTCGCCGCTGACGGCAGGCTCATTCAAAGAGGCGTCTTCTTTAACTACCTGTCTGCCCATGACGGGACGGGCACTGTTGCGCACGGGATAGCTCCAGAGTTCCCAGGCAGCCAGGGCAACGCTTTGCGCCAGATTAATACTGGGAAAGTCAGGATTAGCAGGGATGTGGCAGCGCAAGGGACATAAATCCGCTTCCTCGTCGGTGAGTCCAAAGGTCTCTCTGCCAAAGACCAGACCTGTCTTAAGCTGCGGATTTTCGTAAACATAATCACCTATATTCCAGGGATTGAGGTCCACGGGTTTGAGCCTGCCCACCCTTCTGGAAAAGGCGATAACGCGGTCCAAATCCTTTACGGCGTCTGCCAGCGTATCAAACATCTGCGCGTTGGTGATGATGTGCTCGGAGTGCATGGCAAGGTAAAAATCGTTCTTGGAAGGGATGCTTCCCACAATGCGGAGGTTGCTGATGCAGAAGTTATTGAGGATGCGCGCCACAGCGCCGACATTGCCGGCGTAGATGGGCTCCACGAGGATGATGTGAATGTTGTTTAAAGCTGCGATATCCATATAGTATTTCTTTTAACGCAAAGGCGCAAAGGGAGCAAAGAAACGCAAAGAGATTTTGTAGAGAGTGAAAATGGACTGGGGATGGACGGGATGGGCGAATGCCATAAACCATTCAGAGGCATGGGTGTGTGAGGGGTGGCATCCACTTCTTTCAAGGCTTCTATCTGTGTGTTTCTGTGAGTTCTGTGGTTAGTTTCAAGATTCAGTTGCGGTTCATGATCTGGGCAAGCTTATTGCCCATCTGGGAGATATTCTGGTTGGGGTCGTTTTTCCATTCTTTGACGGTTTTCTGGGTGATGTTGATGAAGTCGTGGGTCTTGTCACGTTTGCTGCGTTGCATGAGAATGTTGGCGAGCTTTTTCATGGTCATCCAGACGGTGCGTGTGCGCTTTTCGTCGGCATCAGCCAGCCAGCCTTTGATGGCAGCATAACACTGCACGGGGCGCATTCTGCCGACCTGGGTGAGGACGTGGGTGATTTTCTTTTGCACTTCCTCGCTTTCGTCATCCAGCAAACCGCTGATAAAGTTCATGATGTATTGCGGGTCACGGGCGACGATGTTTTCCATGCCGTGCATGGACATGGCGCGCTTCTTTTCGTTGTCGGACTTTGCCCAGAGGGGCATCTGTTCCTTCATAATTTCGCTTTGGCGTTTCCACATCTCAAAGCAGATGGTTTCGGATTCCCAGGGGACTGTTTCTATGGTTTTTTCGATGATTTTGATAATGACAGCAGGGTCGTCCTGACGTTTGTAATAGAAGTAAAACAGGGCAGTGGCACGGATGCCGTAGAGGCGGTGTTCCAGCATTTTGCTGCAGATTTCGTCGAGCTTGCCGGGTCCGTCATAGGTGGCAAGGCGTCTGCCTGTTTCCTCACGGGTAAAGTAATTGGGGGTATTGGCGATTTCCAGGATTTTCTTTTCCGCCAGGTCGCTGTTGTCTTTGTCGAGGGCTTTGAAAATCTTCTCTACGTGTGCGTCCATCAGCTTGAGGTCGTCACCGGTCAGGCGTCCAACTTGTCTTAACATTTCATCTCCGGGTTCAGTTTTTTTGCGGTTCGAATAGATAATTCCATATTGTTTGTGTATAAATGTGTATCGTTCAAATCATGATTAAGCTTTGTTTCGTCAATCGAATTAGCTGGGATTATCTGTTTACTGCGAACAATATAATCAGAGAATGGTTTCTGTCAAGAGGATTTATTTCAATTCCTTGGTGGTCTTGAAGTGCAGCTTGGCGACTTCGCCCAGGCGGTCTTTTGCATAACCGTCAACAAATTCCTGTGCAGCCTGCAGCACAGTTTTAGAAGCTCCCATGGGGAATTTTAACTTGTAGAAACGGTGCATGGACTGGAAAGCCTGGACCAGCTGATAACGCGCAACAATGCTGGCTGCCGCCACTGCCAGGTCCTGCTCGCCGTCGGGTCTTTCTATCACAGGCAGGTCGGGATGCAGTTTCCTGAGCATCTGGCTGGCTTTTCTGGAAGGACTGAACTGGTCGATGAAGACACCGTCCGGATTCAGGTTGCGCTTGATCAGGTTATCCAGCACCTTGGAGTGGCACCATGCCAGCAGGTCGTTCAGGTTCTTGCCCTGGCTTGCAAAAGAGGCATACAGTTCGTTATACTTCTTCGGTTTTAGGACCAGGCATTCGATGTTGGGTGCAAAGTCATGATAGAGCTGTTTGGCAATGCTGTCAATCTGTGTTTTCTTCAGTTTCTTACTGTCGCAGACCCCGAGTTTGAGCAGTCTGTCTTTATCCTTGAGTTCCAGGTAAAAGCCGCAGACAATCAGCGGACCGAAGTAATCGCCCTTTCCGGTTTCGTCGCTGCCAATCCAGGACTGCCAGTCATGCTGGGGGATTATCTCGTCCACTGTCCTTACGCCCAGACACTTCTCCAAAGCAGGTTTGAGGGGATTGCCGTTCTTGGCTCCTATGACTGTGGAGATACCTTTTTTTTCCGAATAATAAACATTCAGCAGGATGGTGTCCTTGCCTGCGGAAAACTCCAGCTGCACGCCATAGGCTATGTCCTTTTCAGAGCTTAGTTGCAAACCTTCTCTTCCGCAAAGGGGCAGAAGGTCTGCCAGGTATGCCTGAATGGCTTTGTGCATTAGTCCTGCTTTTTTTCAAACGCGAAGGCGCAAAGCAAATAAAGGCGCAAAGGGTTGGCTGTTAAATAAGATAACATTCTGAACTATACCTTTTCAAAGTCTGTTTACAACTCTTTTAATACCTTTGGACACGATTTTTTCTCCAAAGTTAATCACTAAACCCAATTTGAGACCTGTTATCTTTAAATAAGTCAATAACTGTGCCTCAAAGATATCATTATAACCGGTTGCTGCCTTACATTCAATGATCAGGATATCGTTCACCACAATATCCAGTCTTAATGAATTACCGATAGTAATATCTTTATATTTGATAGCAATATCTTTCTGA
>DAHVPA010000186.1 GCA_027318525.1 Candidatus Cloacimonadota bacterium
CCCTGTGACCTCCAAACAATTAACTTATTGACAATCTGCCCTCTCCGCATATGTTGTTTAGAGACTAAAGGAAAGAACCATGAAAGAAATGTTGCAATACTCACAGGCAGTGAAAGCAGCTCTGACAGAGGGCAAACCTGTCCTGGCACTGGAATCGACAGTAATTACACACGGCTTGCCCTACCCCCAAAATCTGGAAACTGCGCGCGAACTGGAAAAAACAGCCAGAGAACTGGGTGTGACCCCTGCCACCATAATCCTGATAGATGGAACTGCCCATATAGGTTTGGAGGAATCGGACTTTGTCTGTTTGGCAGAATTGACACAACAGGCACAGGCAGACAAGACACTCCTGAAAAAGCTGGCACAGCGCGATTTGGTATTGGCAATGGCACAAAAATGGAGCGGAGGGACTACTGTTTCCGCCACCCTGCATCTGGCAAACCTTGCCAGAATCAAAGTTTTTGCCACCGGCGGGATTGGCGGAGTTCATCGGGACTGGCAGGAAAGCCTGGATATTTCCGCCGACCTTCATGCTTTGGCAAATCATCCTGTCATCATCGTAACAGCAGGCTGCAAAGCAATTTTGGACATTCCGACCACTCTGGAACAACTGGAGACGCTCTGTGTGCCCGTATATGGCTGGCAGACAGACAGATGCCCGGCATTTTACACAAAGGATTCCCCCTATCCGATAGACCGGGTGGACAGCATTGCATCCATCACAGGAGCATACAAAGCTCAGTCAGCCATGCAAAGAATGCTGGGAGGATGTGAAAAAGGCACTGCCCTGGTGGTAATGAATCCCATTCCCTCAGCTTGCAGTGTCCCCTCGGAAGTGATGGAACCATTTATCAGGCAAGCATTGCAGGAAGCAGAACAGCTCGGCATCCGCGGAAAAGCTTCCACTCCCTTTCTGCTGCAAAAACTGGCGGTAATCACTGCCGGAGAATCGGTCAAAGCCAATCTGGAACTGCTGAAAAACAATGTCAGGTTAGGCAGTAAAATCGCTGCTGCCCTGGCAGAGAAGTAATCCAGCAAATTATCTCCCTTTCCTGAAGAGATTTATCTAAGACCGGAAACCAAGTTTCCTGGCTGATTGTGCCATTGGAGAAACTACTGAATTGATATAAACAGGCATCACTATAGTCTGACAACCAATCTGCAGCAATCAATTTCGCTTGACTGAACAATCATTCAAAAAAAAAGATGCAATATCGTAATACCGGAGTCGGAACAGAACCAGATGTGTTTGCGAAAATACTGGATAGGATGTTGAATATGAAAAGGTTATACTTGGCTTTAGTAGTTTGTTTTTTAACTTTCGGCTTGTATGCTTATCTGTCTGAGGGCTTCGAAGGAGCAACTTTCCCTCCCACAGACTGGACTGTCATCAATGGCGGCGATGCCAATACCTGGATGCGCACTGATATTTTCCAAAGAAGTGGAAGCGCCTGCGCTTCCATCTTCCGGACAGATGCCACCACAGCTCATAATGACTGGCTGATCACACCCTGTCTGGCTCCGACCGCATATGCACCGGTTTTCTCATTCTGGGCGAAGAACCATAATATATCCCCCGCTGCCAAGTTTAACGTCAAGCTATCCACTACATCCGCCAATATATCAGACTTTACAGTCACTCTGGCTTCCAACATCGAACCTCCATATCTTGAGTATGGCTTTTTCACCTACGATTTATCTGCATATATTGGTCAAAATGTATTCGTTGCAATTCAAATCACAACGGTTAATGCCTACAATCTGGCAATTGATGATGTTGCAGGACCTGAACTGGCTCCCGGTAACACGGCAAACCCCATCCTCATCAATACAGCAGCAGAGTTTAACAACATCCGCAACTATCTTGGGTCAGGTTATGCTACTAAACATTTCAAACTGATGAGTGATATAGACCTGACAGCTTATGGCACCAGTTGGGTACCTATAGGCAACAGCTCAAACTACTTCTACGGCTGCTTTGATGGTAATAATCATACCATCTCTAATATGAAAGTGGGTTATTATGGCTATTATCATGGTCTTTTCGGTGTTACTGGAACTGGCAGTGTCATCAAGAATCTGATGTTGGCTAGCACTTGTAGTGTTTTGGGAGATACTGAAACAGGCTCCATAGCTGGGCGCAATGGTGGCACCATACAGAATTGCCACTCTGCTGCATCAGTCTTTATAGGAAATGCAGAAGCTGGCGGAGGTTTGGTGGGTTGGCATATCGGCACGATTACCGGTAGTAGTTTCACAGGTAGCATCTCGAGGTCAGCTGGCGGTGTCACCAGCAATAAGTTAGGCGGAATTGCAGGTAATACTGATACCGGATCTATTATAAATGATTGCTATTCAACAGGAAGTGTTACGGGTAATACTTGGTGTGGCGGTTTGGTGGGTTGGAATAACGGCACTGTCAACCGGTGTTATACCACCGGCACCATTAACGGAGCTGCAAACAGTATCGGCGGGTTAGTGGGTCAACACAATGGAACCATCACCAATTCCTATTCCAGTGCTACTGTTAACGGCGCACATTTCATAGGTGGTCTGGTCGGTTTTAACTCAGCCAGTACAATTACGAACAGTTATTCCACAGGTACTGTAGCAGGTGGTCAAAAGGGCGGGCTTTGCGGGCAATCAGGTGCAACTATCACCAATTCCTACTGGGATACCCAAACCAGTGGTATAGCCACCTCTTATGGCGGGACAGGCAAGACCACCGCTGAGATGAAGACGCAAGCCACTTATGTTGGTTGGGATTTCGTACTTGAAACATCCAATGGAACGAATGACTACTGGAATATCACTGCCAGTGATAATAATGGCTATCCGGATTTGGTCTGGCAACATACCGGCGAAATCAGATGCCCTGTCCTGCTAAATCCTGTTAATAATTCCTATGGCATAAATAAAGATAGTTTCAGCATATCCTGGATACCCAATCCTGTGGGAATGTCAACTGACCATTACACTATCTATGTGATAAAAGACAATCCGGCTCAAATACTCAATACAGGCTATGCCAACCAATATACTTTTGCTAATATCACCGGCACATCCTATAACTTGGTTACGGAAGCAGGTATTACCTTCAATTATGGAGAAACCTGGTATTGGACTATGGTTGCTTACACACTGTCCGGTACTGCCAGTTCTACCTCCGCTACTCACAGCTTCCATATCCAAAGAGACCCATTTGCAACGGAGAGCTTTGAAGTTGGTTGTTTAGACGGCACCTCCAATATATCTGAATGGACTCAGGTCATCCAATCCGAATCCAGCCCCTGGATAGCTAATTCTATCATGAATTCAGGAATAGCGGCACCCAGGACAGGCTTGTTTGATGCATATATGTTTATTTCATCAGGCATGCCTGCTGTTTCCTGGTTATTTCATCCTGTTACCCTCACAGTTGGCAGGACTTATGACCTGGAGCTTTATGCAAGGCAACAAAAAGATAATCCGAACTATGCCTCGATTGGTATGTATTTTGGTACTGAAGCCACGATTGCTGCCATGACCAATACCATAGTGGGGCAAACCCTTCTCTACCCGGGTGATTATCAACGTATTTCGGGCAGTTTCACACCTGCAACCTCCGGAACATATTACCTGGGTATTCAGGGTTACCTCGCCAGCAGTACAAACTATATCTTCATGGATGACATTACTCTCAGTATAACGCCCGTTAACCAGGCAACTTTAAACCTGCCTACTGACCAGGCTGTTTTTGTAAGCCAGTTCCCAACCTTCACCTGGACACCTGCAACGACAGGAGCTCCGGCAACCAGGTTTGGAATCTGTGTGGGTTTAACCAGTGAACTTACACAAAGTGATTTATTTGCTATAGTAGATGCACCGGCTTGTTCATATACTTCCATTTATCCATTGGAATATGGCACTACATATTATTGGAAGATTATTTGTGTAACTGATT
>DAHVPA010000187.1 GCA_027318525.1 Candidatus Cloacimonadota bacterium
GGCAGAATCAGGCATATCGGCTTTTCCTTTCACGACAAATATCCTGCTTTCAAGTTCATCGTGGATAGCTACGACTGGGAGTTTTGCCAGATTCAGCATAACTTCTTCGACACCAAACGCGAAGCCGGTACCAGAGGATTGCTCTATGCTGCGTCCAAAGGCATGGGCATTATCATAATGGAACCCCTGATGGGAGGCAAGCTGGTGGGCAACGTTCCTGCCGATGCAGAAAAGGTCTGGCAGAAGTCCGAACACAGATGGAGTCCGGCTGAGCGTGCTTTTCGGTTCGTCTGGAATTATCTGCAGGTGCAGATTGTGCTGAGCGGCATGAGCAATCTGGAGCAGGTGAAGGAAAATATCAGAATCGCATCTGCCGCCAGAGCCAGCACTTTGGACGAAAAAGAACTGAAGCTCTACAACACAGTGCGTAGAATCTATCTGAAGAAGATGGTGGTGCGCTGCACAGGATGCGGTTATTGCCTGCCCTGCCCTTCCCAAGTGGGAATTCCCTGGGCTTTGGGAGTTTACAACGATGCGCATATCTTTGGCGATAAACAGCGTCATAAATGGGAATACGATTTCTTTCTCAAAGATGAATATAAAGCGGATAAATGCACCCGCTGCGGTGCCTGTATCGTCAAGTGCCCCCAGAAGATAGACATCCCGGAAGAATTGGCAAAAGTGGCGGCTTATTTTTCTTCAGACTAATTGAGCTCCGGCAACCCCGTCCTGACCATCTATTCTATCTTGCAAATTAGTAAATAGTTGCGTTTACCTCACAGCTTTTTGTGCAGGAAATAATTTTCCCGGCTGTAGTATAGGTTGTAAGCATGCTTGAGAACACAACCCAATGGAGGTTAACATGAAACGCATAATGACATCAGGCACCATTTTCCTCATGCTGATATTATTCTCTGCTCTAAGCGCCAGATACAACAACGGAGGTAACTGGCAACACCATCCCAACAACAACCACAATAATAATCAATCCAACTGCCCCAATCCCGTCACAGAGCTGCGTGGAACCCTGGTCAGAACAGGCAATGGCTATGATGGCGGCTTTTCTTTTAATCTGAGTTTCGCGGGCAATCCCTCTGCCCACATTAACTATAACAATGCCAATCACAATAACGGCTTTGGCATATTAGTCAAACGTCCCGGCGGCGAACGTTCCGTCTATCAGTTTGATAGAAAAGGCGACCGTCTGGCACGGCAACTGCTTTCCAACCGCTGGAGACACAAGAAGAACCTGGTCGTCGAAGTCAGAGGCATCCTCAATCACCGCACCCGCACTATCGAAGTCGTGTCCCTGGAAAGAGTAACTGGCAACCATTACTGGCAATCCAACAGTCATAACAATAATGGACCCCACACTTGGGGTTGATGCTCCGGAGGGGGTTTGCGGAGACTTAGTCTCTGATGAGTCTCTGCAAACTCTCACCGCTAAGTGATAAAGTTCATAGTTCCCGTGGTAGTAGTCAAGGACCGGATTCAATCCGGTCCTTTTTTTTGTCCCAAGAACCGGGGTCTGCAATTATTACTTGACTGCAAATGCACATGGAGTTTATTATTAAAAAAAAGGCAATATCAGTTCACAACACAAGGAGTCAGCTATGAAAAGAACAGCTTTTATCTTATTGGCTTTATTCTACATAAGTGTCGGATTTGCCGTCACAAATCTGCTAAATGTCAACTTTGCATCAGGCTTTCCGTCCGGCTGGACAATGGAAGGCATCACGGGCAACTGGCAGATTTCAGCCACTGCCAATGCAGGGGGCACCTCACCCGAACTCAAATTTGCCAACACACCCTCAACCACAGGCACCAGACGCTATATCTCGCCGGCTGTGAACACAATGAACCACTATGAGCTGCAACTGAGATTTAACCAGTTTATCAACGACAATCCTGCGTCGCCAAACTATCCTCAGGCATTTGTCCAGATTTCCAATGACCTGACCAACTGGGATACAGTCTGGTCCAGCTATGAAAACGCCAACTACGGACCGATAGAGACAACCCTGATAATCTCACCCCTCAATCAATACTATTATACGAATGTCAGTTCTGCGACCTTTTATATCGCCTTCGGTTTTGCAGATACCGGCAGTCCGAATGACCTTTTGGGCTGGTATCTGGACAATATCAGTCTGGATGCGGTTAAACCCGCTATCTCAGGCACCTGGACTGCAGGCAGCACACATTATATAGATTCAGATTGCGGTGTCCCTTATGGGCAAAGCCTGATAATTCAGCCAGGGGTGCAGGTGATCTTCCAGGGCAATTACAGCATGGTTGTTAATGGTGTGATTCAAGCTGGAGGAACAGAAGCGAATCCCATCCTCTTTACGGCAGGAGACCACTATGTTGGATGGAAAGGCTTGGTGCTCTATTACAACCAAGCCGGTTCAGCAATCAATCATTGCCGGTTTGAATGGGGTAATAATGTTGATGGCGGTGTCCTCTCGGCTCAGGCTCCACAATATGACCTGCTGATCGAGGACTGCACGTTCAGCAACAACGTTGGTTATATGGGTTCGGCAATATCAGCTTCTGCCTATGGCAATATAACAATCAACCGCTGCCGCTTTGAAAACAACTCCGGCTACAATGGCACCACAATTTTCATCTCTACACCAGCCACAGCCACGCTTTCCAATTCCATCATCGCAAACAATATGCAAAGCAACTATATGGCAAATGATTGCCACATCAAGTTGCAACCCATATCTCAAACCGGCAAAGTCGTCTTTGAATCCAATACCGTCGTCGGTAATACTGGCTGCACTTATACCTGCAGAACCGATGGCTATGATATGATGAACATGCACTTCCTGAGTTTTAAGGTGAATAACTCCATCTTCATTAATGAAGCCTGCAGCGCAGAATTCTATTTCTGGCAAGCATTTGATACCGCTGTTCCCCGTTTCAGTTATAACAACATTCTTAACCTTGGCATTCTGGGTGCAACTCCCAACCTTTTGGCAAATATAGACGAAGACCCGCTCTTTGTCGGAAACGGTGATTACAACCTGCTGCCTGCTTCTCCCTGCATCAACACAGGAAATCCCACCCTGACTGATCCCGACGGCACCAGAAAAGACATGGGTGCATTACCAGCTACTACTAATCCCGTAATACAAGCTGTGAACGATGTGCCTTTTGACCAGGGACTGCGGACAGAGGTGTTCTGGTCACGTTCCTATAATGATGTCGGTTCCATCGCCGGCAGCTATTATTCCGTCTGGCGTGAAGACAATTTCCGCTCAGGCAGCGGAACAGTCATCAACTCTCCGCTGGAAATCTATAACCTGTCATCCAGGGATAACGTTTACTGGATAGACCGCGATACTGCCTGGCTCTATCTGGGTGATACTCCAGCCATCAGTATCAATAACTATGCCTTCATCTGCCCCACTTTGCAGGATTCATCAGCCACAGGAACGCATGCAGCTAATTTCCAGGTCGTCTTTGTCAAAAACTCGACCTTTGCCAAGTCAATCCCCGTTTCCGGTTACTCGGTTGATAACATAGCTCCTGACCCGGTGCGCAACCTGACCATCGCCAAGAACAGCAACATTATCCGTCTGGACTGGTCAGCCGTTACTGCCGGCACATTTAACGGCAGCTCTTATCCTGAACTCGGCGCTGTGTCATACAAGGTTTACAGCAGTGATACAGCTTATTTCGAACCAGGTCCCGCCAACTATCTGACCACTACTAACAGTCCGTTTCAACTGATTGATTACCTGGGCGAAGCCAGGAAATTCTTCCGCATTGTAGCAGTGGATAAATAGATAGCCAAAGCATTGATAAGTCTGGGATTAGGATAGATTCCCAGCCTTTTTTTCGGGCTGCAATCAGGATTTGACTCCTGTCTGAAACAGGTTAATTTATAAGAAAGCGCGGGGTTTGCGCATCTTGTT
>DAHVPA010000188.1 GCA_027318525.1 Candidatus Cloacimonadota bacterium
CTGCTGCAGGATTATCCCTGCCAACGACCAGATCCGTAAAACCGAGTTCATCCCGGGCGATTCTGTTCATATAGACATACCAGCCGGAGCTGTTACGCTTGATGGTAAAGCCTTCTTTATCATGCATCCAGTTGTAATACTCATCACCAGATGCGTAAAGGGCAAGGTCCGTGCCGTCAGGTTGGGTCACAGCCTGAGGTTCAAAGCTCAGGTAGGCGGCATTCAGAGCCGTTCCGAGCAGGAACAGCAACCCAAAGAACAGAAGTTTTGCAGTGCTTTTATTCATAATCCTTACCTTAATATACTTTAAGATAAGTTTAGCATATTGGAGACGAAAAATCTGTCAAGAAAATAGGTATTCAACCCAGAGCTTAATCTGCTTATATTGTCAATATATAGCAAATTTTTGCTGAATAAATATTGTGATAACCTTTGCCAAGGCAACCGGCAGATTAATGCTTATCTGAGCTGAAAGGATGCCGTTTACCATCACAACTGGGTTTACCTGCCTTCCCTGATCAGTAAAAGCAGACTGCCCTTCCAGACTTGTCTTGATGCCTCCTCAAAGGGTTTCCTGAGACTTAACCTCTGCAAACCCTCTGATGACCCCCTGCATGGCTTTATATGAAAGTAGTCGGATATACAATACAAGGTGGAATTCTCAGCAGGCAGTGAGGGTGGTAAATCTGGTAAAAGGAATTGTTGATTGCCGGAATCAACTGCCGGTGACGGCTTTGCGGATGATTTTCATGGCATTATGGGCAAAAAGTCCGGGATTCCTGGACAGGATGAGTTTTACCAACCGGAGGTCGAAATATCCTTTCATCAGAGCGAGAACAATCTCCGGGTCAACATCCTTCAGGATGTCCAAAGCTCTGTCCCATTGCGCATCCGTGTAGCTGCTCACGATTCCGTTCAGGCGTGCGTTGAGGTCAATGCTGCGGGCGAATTTCTTTTTCCACAACGTTTCGTAACGAGCCAACTGCTGTTCGGAAGTATCACCATGGGCTATAGCTTCCGCCGCAGTCTGACCTGCCATCATGCCAATATCATAAGCAAGACGGATACCTTCACCCGCCAGACCAAGCACCTGCCCTGCCGCATCTCCTGCTATTAAAAGATTGTCGGCATAAGACTTGGCGATGTAACCTGAATTGGGAACGGAACCGAAATGGGTTTCCAGAATGCTGTATGGCTGCAGCTTTTGCGCCAGAGGATGACTGCCTGCGAGAAAAGCTTCCAAAAGAGGCATGGGATCCGCTTTGGAATAGGGAGCCAATACTCCCACGCCAACTCTGACGCGGTGTTTTCCATAAGGAAAGACCCAGCCATAACCAACCGGCGTAAAAGCGCTTCCCAACAGGATGGCAGTCTTGTCCTGCGACCAGGACTTTGTCACAATCTCATATTCCGCACCTTTGCCATAGCTTTGTGAAGGTGAGGATAGCCCTGACTGCCTTGCTACAAGGGCACTGAATCCGCTGGCATCAATCAGGACTTTGGCTTTATAGATAATCGGGTTCCCGTTGCGGACAGCTTTTACTCCGCAAAGCTTTCCTTCTTCGTAAAGAAGCTCCTGCGCCAGTGTATTGGTGTGGATGACTGCTCCCTGCAGAGATGCCTGTTCAGCCCAGTTCTGATAGACAGCGCGGATATCGATAACGCAGATTTCGGGAAAATCATAATCAAAGGATGCTTCATTCCCGGAACTGATAAATTGCAGGGTTCTGATGGGATGGATATATTGCTCAGGGACTCCCAAAGCCCTTAGCTCACGGGTCCAACTGCCTCCGCTGGTATGGATGGGGTAGCCGATTTCCAGGCTTTTTTCCAGAACAGTGACACGCAATGTTCCGTCCGATGCGGCTTTGGCTGCTGCCAGACCAGCCGGACCTCCACCAATTATCAGGACATCAGAACGCAGGATTTCAGTCACGTCTAATCAAGCTTGAGTGCTTTGCTGATCGAGGTTGCAGCACCTTGAACCGTGCGGATGAAATATACGGCATTGGGTGCCGGATTACCGTTTTCGTCGCGTCCATCCCAGCTCAGGCTGATTTCCCGGCTTTTTGCATTGTCCCGATACAAAGTCTTCACTTTTTGACCACGCAGGTTGTAAACGCTTATCTGCAGAGGCTCACCGGCTTTCACTCCGGTAATGTCCAGACTCAAGTATCCCCTGAAGGGGTTGGGATAGATATGGCTGATGCTAAGTCCTTCCTGAACAGGGATATGGTCATCCTGATTGTCAACCGTTTCCCCAAAGACATTGTGAAAGACGTGATACATCAGGTTAGTGACATCCGCCTGTTTCATATTGAACAGGGGAAAACTCAGCAATACTACCCTTCCGCACCCCTGGTCAAGATAAGTGCCCACCGCCATGCCATTCATGGAACCTTGCGAAGCAGTGTTGGCATAGTCTGAGCCATAGAAATAGATATCGGAAGCAGAGGTGTTGGCAGAGATGGATTCGATGTTGTAAATGTGCCCCAGCAAAGGACCAACAGTCTTGAGACTATCCACGGTCAGAGGCGGAAATCCTGAAGTTTCCGGCAAAGCGTAACGGAATCTGGCACCTGTCTGATATGCCACATGCCCCACTCCGAAGTTGTCATACATAAAGTTTCCGGACTGATAGTCAAAAGGATAGTTGTTGTTGTTATCAAATGATTTAGTGGGGAAATAGGTGCTGATGAGCACCTTGCCGCCATTGAGCAGGTATTTTTTAATCTCCTCGCGCACGCTGAAGGGATAGGTCAGGGTTCCTGCATCATTGCCATGCCAGAGGACGGAAGAATAAATCCCGATGTCTGCAAGCTTGAGAGTGTCCATCAGTTCTGTATCATACTGGGCGTATCTGAAGCTATGCAAGACCTGGTCATAAAAGAGATCGCTGACAGCGTCATTGGGTGCGAAAACCGTGTTGCCAGTGTTGTTGTGTGTTTCGTCAATAATCAGGATGCCCTGGTTTAAAGTAATGGAGCGCGACCTGAGCACAGATGTGGCGATGCTTTCATAGCCGGTCTGGTCCACAGAAGCAAGCTTGTAGTAGTAATATTGCAGGTCTTCCACATTCTGGTCGTTATACCAGGTGCCGGTCAGAAACTCACTGTTGAGAACAGTGAAAGGTCCATCCGCAGATGTAGAACGGTATAATCTGTAGCCAGCCAGGTCAAGTTCATGATTGGAAGCCCAGTTAAGCATCACACTGTGCAATCCGGGAGCATCAGCAAAACCGGCAGGAGTAGCTGGATACATCTGTGGAACAGCGGTCTGAAAACGCGCCGGACCTGTGTTTCCGGCATTGTCAACAGCTGCGACTGCCACGTAATATGTGGTCCCACTGATCAGGTTGGGCAAGGTGTAAGCTGTTCCCGACACAGGATATTCTTGAGGAAGGGTGGCAGGATTATCTGTCATATATACTTTGTAGGAAACGATGTCCGGTTCTGGACTGTGCGTACTCCAATCCAGCAGGAGAGTATTTCCGGTTCCGGAATCGGTTACCACAAGTCCATCTATAATGGCAGGTGTCTGGTCAAACGAAACACAGACAGCCGCAGAAGCTTTGATTACCTCTTTGGCATATTGTGGATTGATGTTTGAAGTTACATCATTGATGGAATGGTAATGCGGACTGAATTGGTCCTCAAAGAAATAGACGACAGGATAACCTCGTTGCCAGAAAGAATAGCTGTCACTGCCGGCACTGTTCAGACTTCCGAAATAGGGGGTCAGAATCGTCTGCTGGTCCACTATGTTGGCTGCAGCTACTTCATACTCCAGGCTTCCGTCATAAGCTTCCATGCGCACATACCAGTTGTCCGGAGTAGTGGTGGAATTGGCAATCATGTCGTGATTAATCATGACCTTGATGTCTTGCTGCTGGTTCAAAGCTGCCTGAGCG
>DAHVPA010000189.1 GCA_027318525.1 Candidatus Cloacimonadota bacterium
CAGAATGGCTTGAGACCGTTCACGCCGGTTGGAATTTGTTGCTCAATCCAGCCGATAAAAACCTGGCGGAACAAATCAAAGCATTCCAAGCTGCTGAGAAACATCCTGACCTGTTTGGCACAGATGTTACGAAAAAGATAGCAGAGACTTTGAGCAGTAGTTTAGCTGGAAGGAATTAGTCAGAAAGCAGCGACAATACAGCGTCAGCCACCTGCTGACGTCTGATTTCCAGCGAAAAGCGGGTGCGAATGAATTGTGCACCGGATGGACCTGAATCCATTTCTGATGCTTTTTGAATGGCTTGAGCTAATTGGGCGGCATCTCTTTTGTCAATGACAACGCCATATTTATCTATTACAGTGGGAATTCCCGCCACATTGGAACCAACAGGGACGCATTCATACAACATTGCCTCTGCCAAAGCGTTGGGCATACCTTCCGATAATGAAGGCTGAGCATAGATGGAAGCTTTACTGTAAAGCTCATAGAGTTCAGTCTGAGGAATGAAGGAGTGAATTTCGAGGTTTGGTAAAGCACGATAGTGGAATTCCTGCTCCATGCGTTCCAGCCAGCTCTCCTCAACATTCACAAAAACAAACTGATAGTCAGTCAAGAGACGAGCAGCAGCTATCAGCAGGTCATAACCTTTGTTGTAAACATCGATCCAAGTGGGTGTCGAGCCTACAGTCAGCACCATATTTTTTTGTTTGGGATAAGATGTTGTTAATCTCTTATCTGTATCAATCCCGTTATAGATGATGCGATAGGGAGTCTTAAAACCTGGGACAATGTTCTTTAAACCACTCTTTTTGGCTGTGCCGTCAATGTAGGTATTAGTAAATTCAATCAAGGATTCGTGATTGGCAATCAACAAATCGGCATGAGTAACGGCATAACGGGTAAACTTACTGCGGAAAGGCTTTGTATATACTCCAATACCTTGCTGAGGATACCAGACTGCATCATAACCACCGATAAATAAAATCATCTTCCTGCGTAACAACTTACATAACCAAGCCAGCAGAGCTGAATGATAATCTCCAAACCAAGTAACGATAAGTTCATAACGCAATAATTTCCATGCGCTCAGAAAAAGCTTTAGAAGACTCAACAGATAACGCTTTTTACATGCTTGATGCAGGTTTATCCTGTCGGTTGGGTGGATCTGCTGCAGGATGGAGAAATCGATATTCATAAAGGATGACGAAGTAGGCTGCACAAACAGAATTTTTCTCATGTTAGTCCCGCGGTTTTTTAATTGTCAGTATCTCATCAAACAAATCTGCAAGAAAACCGGTGAGTGCTTTTCGGTTGAACTTAGAAATGAACTCAACATCTGGGGTTACGTGCAGCTTATTTTCCTGCCACAGGCTATATAAACTACTTATGCCTTCTTTGATAGATCCTACATCATCAGAATCACTGATAAAAGCTGTTCTGCACTGTCTAAGGATATCTGCCGCCACACCATCTGGAGGAATTATTGCCAGGATGGGTTTATAGGTGCGCATGTACTCAAAGATTTTACCCGTTAACTCAGCTTTGGCGTTTTTTCCCGGGGTTATAAACAGTAAAAGAACATCAGCTGACAAAAGTTCTCTGAGGGCTGCCTGATGACTGAGATTGGGTTTAAATTCCACAGTCTGACGTATTAACGGACTATCAGCAGAATGACCCAAAACAAATGACTGGGTGTTCTTTCCGATAAGCTCAAATTTGATAAGAGATGGGTTTACAACTCCAGTTTCATATAGACTTTGCAGTGCTTTCCAGATCATATCAGGATTACGGTGGTCATAGAAAGTTCCGGTATAAACTATCCGCAAATGGTCAGTTACTGACTGATCATTTACACCTAATCCGGCAAAATCAGATTCATCATACCCGTTAGTGATTATACGGTAGAATTTCTGCTTTATAAAAGGATACTTCTGTTCAAAGTTTTCACGCATATATGAGGGAATCGTGTAAACAATGCCGGAACATTCTTTCAGCAGAGTTTCTTCCAGTCTGGTTTCGCGGATCAAACTGGCAACAGGATAATCAGACGCTAAACGGGTGGGATTATTAGTCCATTCATCGCGAAAGTCTAAAACATAAGGTATCCCATATCTGTCTTGCGCAAACTTACCAAGGCAGAAACTGGAAAAAGGGCTGCCTGAAATATATGTCAGGGCAATATCATGTTCTTTTACTATCTCTCTAAGTCGCTTTTTTGCAAAGGGCAACCAGGTTTTTTCCGGGTCTGGAAGCAACCAGTGCCTTTGCAGCCAAGATACTAACCGATGCAATCTGAGACCCCATAAAAGCTTGAAAATCCAGTTCCAGTCGAGTGTGGGAGTGCGGAAAATACATAAGCCAGCGGGTAGTTCTGTCAATAGCGTATAGTCTTTAAGCCAGCGTGTCCAGCGCGGATTTACGGTCAGGACTATCGGCTCGTAGTCATAATCACGCAAATATTTAACAAATTTCAGACTCTTCTGAACTCCCGCTCCTGCCATGGGAGGGAAATAATAAGCAATGAAAAGAATTTTCTTCATAGGAGGATAACCATTTGATACATCATCGTAAGAGCGGGTTCACCAGCACATCCATTCTGTGCTGCATGATTTGATCAGAAAACTCAGCCATAATAAAATCATGTCCTGCTTGATTGGTCTGCCAGTCTTCTACTGTCCCCTGAGCTGTTCTGACAAGTGAATCAAAGTTGGTTAAATCTACTGCTTTTACATGGGGATAATCGCAGGTCCATAGAACCTGTAATCCGTGATACAAGGCTTCCAAAACGCTCAAAGACAAACCATCATGTTTTGTGAGCCGAAGATAGCATTTATGCGACCTATAAAGTGAAATCATTGCATCATCTGTGATTTTAGGTAAGAGCTTCAAATTTGGAGGGCAGTTCCTGATACTGTCAATCCCGATGCTATCCAAATCAGAATGAACCATGGTAAATGTTTTATCCGGTATCATTCTTGCCAGTTTGTAGATAAGATTTCCACCATAAAATTCAAATCTCCTTTGGGGCACATAGGATAGGAAGTCACCTTGAGGAATTGTCTCACTTGTAACATAATGACCCAATTGTTTATGGATTGATGATAATGGCATTACATGTGTAGTGATTCCTATCTGTGCCATCTCATCCTGTAACCAAGAGGCAACTGTGAACTGGTGCAGATTGCCGTTTTTTGTTTTTTTAGCTATCAAAGATTTCCAAAGAAGATTGTATATGATTTGTTGAGGGAGTTTGGAATTGAGTCTTTGTTTTATATAAGTCACATCTGAACCGACCCAATGAATGATAATCTTGCAGTTTGAGTTTAGCCATTGAGCCAGAAATGGAAAAATATCAGGTCCAGGACCATAAATCCAATAGATAACGTCTGCTTGATGCAATTGGTTGTTTTCCAACAGAATTATGTCAGAATTCAAATACGGGATGATATGTTCCTTGAAATTAGTTAATCCGCCAAATCCAAGCTTAACGGGCATAATGCTCCTTAAGGACAATCTTGAAAAACCAGATAAGCATTATAAANTACATGAGACAGTTGGTGGTAACAAACATTGAAAGTGAAAGCTCAATGCTGGCTCCCCACAAGGACACCAGGTAAAGCGAAACGAGAGGGATGATGTTTACTAATGTGGAAATTCCGAAAAACAGCTTTTGTTTCTCAAAAATGATTGGTGTAGTCGAGACTGGTGAAACCAAAAATCTCATAAACAACCAAAATGCCATAATTTGGGTGTAAAAGCCTGCTAAAGCCCATTTATTGCTGAAGAGCAGGTCAAAAATTCCTGAGCCAAAAGCAGCAAGTAAGGCGAAAAACGGAAATCCAATAATTCCCACAGAGAATACGGTTTTTTTAAATATGCCTTTTATAGTTCCCTTTTCCTGATATGC
>DAHVPA010000018.1 GCA_027318525.1 Candidatus Cloacimonadota bacterium
ATCTGGCGACCGCATCCTGCACTCCATCCAGCTTGCGCAGCTCTTTGGAGACCAGCATCAGCTTCACGGAATCGAAGTATTTGCCATGCACAAGGGTGCCTAAAGTCGGCATAATATATCCTTAAATCTTTATTGACCAGGCAGCCAGGAATCCCGCCAAGGTATCTGCGCCGGAGGTTTCACCCTGGTTCAGCACCAAGCCGAGTGCCTGCTCTAAATCATCTTGAGCAAAGCAAATACAATCCAGCAGAAAGCGCCAGTTCTGACTCACCCAGCCCTGCCTTGCCTGATACAAGAAAGTATTGGCAATCAGGTTGTTGCCAAGCGAATTAGCATATATGCAAGCCCTGATTTTTGACAACTCTTTTTTTTCTGTGGTTTCGCGGAGGGACAAACCCAGCAGCAGACCTGCGTTAAAGTCATCTCCGGCGGGGGTGAGTCCATAGCCCCTGCCTCTGAAACCTGCGGCTGCAGCAGCAAATTCCCGCCTTTGCAAAAGCTGATAGGCAGAACTGAACTGCTCCTGCAGAGCCAGGTCGAAAGCAGTTTCTGCAGCAGGTAAAATCCCGGTTATGAGATAGAGTAATCCCACAGCTTTATCCGGCTGCAACAGCCATTTTTGCAGGCGGTCGATATTGTCCCTGGTGCGTTCAGGATGGGCGGAAGCTGTATGAAATTCCGGATTATAAAGCTGTTCAGGACTGACAGGCAAAACGTATTGACCGTTGAGGATGACGGCTTGGGGGGTATTATCCAGACTGCTGAGTGTTGTTAAATCAAATCCAGACAAGACCAGATTCCACGCTCCAGCCCCGATTTCCGGAGTTACGACAGACACGATTCTGTCCTGCCAGTGAAAATTCACCACCCGCTCAAAACGGCTGTGCACCTGTATTAGGTCAGCTATAGGAAATCCTGCACCCAGACTGATCAGCTTTGGTTTGTCCATGCTCGTATCCATCACTTTTGAGTCTATTTCGTGCTTAAGGTTTCTGTCAAATCATTTCGCCTGCCTGCTTCCTGCCTGCTTACCTGTCCCGCTCTTTCCCCGCTGCCTCTCGGGAAAAGTCCGGGAGGCTGGCGGAGGCTGCGTGATGACTATGCATGCAAGAAGCGGGATTTAACTATGTAAAAATCAGAAACGATGCATTCGGAACAAACGTCCAAACCGGGATGTATGTGGTCAGGTTGGAAACCGGAGGTAGACAAGACACGAGGAAAATCATCCTGTGCCGATAAGGGCAAGACTTACAGAATAAAAAAAGCAGACAGCCGGGTGACTGTCTGCCTTTAGCATAATAAATGCAGAGATAGTTATCTGATAAGAACCAGTTTGTGGGAGGAGCTTTTGCCTTCCGGGTCAGTAATGCGGGCGAAATAGATGCCTGCAGGAGCGGCTTTTCCATCAATGCCGTTGCCGTTCCAGGCAAGGGCTTGGGAGCCGGATGATTTGCTGTCCGCTAAGAGGGTATTAATCAATCTCCCCTTCAAGTCATAAATCTGCAGATTGGCAGTGCCGGCTGCTTTCTGATTCCAGGCAAGAGTCGTGCCTTGCCGGAAAGGATTGGGATAGGCAGTAAGGTTGATGGAGACGGGTGGTGAATCGGCGGCATCTTCATTATCCACATAGCTGGACCACAGTTGAAAGCGGTCTACCAGAAGCAGACTTCCATTATCCGAAACACAATGCACTCCGACAAAGACATTGGAATAGGTGTAGGACGTGAGGGTATAATCATAACAGGTCCAGACAGTTGGAACGTTGAGAGGCTGGATTCCGGAAATCAGGTTCATGTTCTGGGGGTCGGGAGAAGAAGTGGAAACCCCGACATGAATTTTAGCCAGACCACTATCCGCATAGGCAGACCTTGCCCAGAAGCGCATCCTGGCTATGTTGCCGGTATTCCACTTGGGAGAGCAGAACCAGTCATCATTAGCCAATGAATCAGCCGGCAGGCAGGCAAGCATCCTGCTTCCGTTCATGGGCACAAGCTCAGGTACGGGCGGAACTGTTTGGGCAGGATTAAAGACAATAAAGCCGGCAGGATTGCCTTCACCGGGAAAATCCAGATTGTCAAACATAAGCGTATTTGCCTGGTCAAGGTCATAAGTGAACCAGGGAAAGACATCCGAGCTGAAATCGTCATAAACCTCAAATCCGTCCTGATAATTGATGACAGGAGCGGGATAAACTGTGGCTGAGACGGTGTTAGAAGGCTGGGAATCGCCCTGGGAGAAATTGGCTATCACGTAATAGGAATAGGTCCCTGCAGTCAGGTTGATATCGAAGAAATTGGTGGAATTAGGGTCTCCAACAAAGCCGCAGATTGCGCCATTGCGGTAAATGGTGTATCCCAGCAGAGCACGGTCGAGGGGATTATCCCATTCCAGAAAGACATTGTTGCCGGCATCGACAGTGGCGGTCAGATTGGTCGGAGCGGCAATGGGTGCGGCAGGACGCAGTCCGATGACGGCACCCTGATTGTTGTTGAAAGCATAGCCGCTGGGATTAAGATTGGTCAGGTAAAAATAGCCATTGCTGCTGCCTGACCAGCCCCAGTTCATGTGGAAGTAGTTGGTTCCGGAATAGCCGTCACAAACCCAGGCGTGACCTCCGGCGGAGGTATCGGTGCCAAAGTAAAAGATGGGTCGGGAAGCATCAAGCTCTGTTCGTAACATGGCTTCCCAGTTGGTATTTGAGTAACCGCTTTTAGATACAGTCTGGGCAGTGGTTTCATAATTAAAGTAGTTTACGAAAGCGGGTCGGACGGCTGAAACCATCGAACCAGAACCATCCACTCCGTAATCCATATCCAACGCTACTCCGCAATGGAACAGCAGAGTGCTGATTGCAGTATTGGGAGTAAACCAGAGGGAATTGGGCATGGAGGCATAGTTATAGGTCGTGCCGGCGAAGTTGGCGCTGAGAATGCCGTAGGTTGGATGAGTGTAGGTGTGGCTGCCTACGCCTTGGGCGGGATATGCCCAGTATTTCATGATCTGACCCATGGTTGTAGCTCCGCAGCCGGCATAGACATGACCTCCGGGACCCATGGCATCGGTGGGGCAGAGGGAATTGTAGGGAGAATCCTGGTCCCAGGTGGTCTGTAGTAAAGGAGCCACGGGACGGGCAGGAATCAAGCCCGTAAAATCGTTGCGGCGGATAGCCTGCCATTGGGGATGGGGGCTGATGTTTGCCTGGTTCTGGAGGTAACTTATCTCAGCCTTGAGGCTGTGAAGGAAAGAGTCGAGATTGGTGGGCAGATTGTCTGTTCCGAACGGGTTGGTTAAGTCATAACCCAAAACCGGAGCTGCAATATCATCTCCACTCAGAATCAGGAAACCGCCCTGTCGGTAATTTATGACGTAGAAATCAACAGCTTCTGCAGATGTGTATCCATCGAGGGTAGATATGCTCAGAATAACGTTGGCTGGAGCTATCTGATTCATCCAGGCGATGGCAGTCTGCCGGGCTTCGGATTCAGAGACAGGTGCTGCGACCAAAAAGGTCAGGACTATGCTGAATATGACTATAAGTAATGTTCTTTTCATCTTTACCTGCATTATCAGTTATTTAGCAGCAGCAGCTTTTCAGATTTTTGGTTTGTCTCGTTGCTCAGACGGTAGTAATAAACGCCGGAAGGAAGCCTGCGCCCCTGTTTATCAGTTCCCTGCCAGACGATTTCATTGACGCCTGCTTTCAGTGTTCCCGTTTGCAGGGAATAAACCTTTCTGCCCCTGCTGTTGTAGATATCAAGCTGAGCTGAAGGTGTGCAGACAGCAGTCTGGAGTTTGAAGGTTGTGCCTGCATGGAAAGGATTGGGATAATTGGAAAGAAGCACAGCCCCGGGTTGGGGAGCAGTGTTGTCCTGATTGGGCGTATCGGATGTCTGATACGTAAAGGGTATGATATAAGGTTCCATGCCTGCAGCTTCGACAATGAAATGAAAGGAAGCAGTTCCGCTGGAACCAACAATCAGATTCAAGTGATAGCCTTCTGACTGACCGGGTTCCAGAGAGAAGTTGTGGGGGGCAAACCCGGGATAACACATACCATCCTCACTGCAATAGTTGAAATACCAGTCATTGGGAGCGCTGTCTTCGAGCAGTCGAAGAGTGAAGGTGGCAGCCTGACCAGTGTTGTAAAACCAGATGGGCTGAGAATTATAGTTGATACCGGCAGAGTCGATTATGGCAGTGGAAAAAGGGAATGCCGCCCTGAGCTGAATATTGGGTTGCGGAAGGGTGCTGGCAGCCTGGATAATGGTGTGGTCGTCCATCTGGATATAAGCTGCAGCCCAGAAATTGGCGGGATTAGCGGGTATGGTTGTAAAAAAAGCCGAGAAATCAGCATAATTGTTTAATCCTGTCAGTGATATAGTCTGTGTAATGATTTCCCTTACCACATGGTTGGCGTCGGGCACAGGATTGTTTTCCACAAGTAGAATACGCAGAGTCTGACCGTTCAGTACAAAGGTGGGGGAAAGCATGGTGATGCGACCTGCCAAAGTGCTTTGGGAAGCGTTGTAGAAAGTGAATTCAATCTTGACCGGAGAGGTGGCATATCGTTTGGAGTAGAACTGGTTCAGATATACAGAGCCATTTTCTATCTCATCTCCGCCGCCATAGATTGTTGCGGTGCCATTGAATATGACAGTGGGGTAGAGGGAAACTCCATAAGAGCTTGCCAGCGCTTCAGACCATTGGTTGCTGAGGTTTCCCGCTTGCTGATAGTGTCTCAGACTGATGAATTCGCCGGGATGAAAGCGGTTGTGCAATGAATCCAATCCGGCTGCGGCATCCAGACAATTGGGACAGCCTACAGAGCAGAAATCTTCAGCCACAGTGGTCAAGGGTCCAAACTCAGGCAATGCCTGCAACCCGAATGTCATTAATGCCAAAAAGCATACTGCGATTATTTTTAACATTCTAAACTCCTCATTGTATCGAATAAAGCATTCTCATAGTCAGTTAAAACCGGGTCACTGCTTCCAGCTTCACACCCTGAAAAGGTGCAACATAGCGGCAGATGCCATTGCGGCAGACTTTTCCGCCAGCCTGCTTACCGGCAAACAAAGTAAGGTCAGTATGCTTAAACATTGAATACTTGATTTCAGCATTAGCCCAGTAGATGCCATTAAGCATATCGGAAGAGTCTTTCCACCAGGATTCTGCCTGCAGTGATACGGAAAGGTTACCTTTACCAAGGTCGAGCTGAAGCAGCGGTTCATAATGCCAAGCTGTAGCTTCGTGACTAACCTTTTCGATATATTGATACTCTGCTTTGGCGGTAAAGGAATATCCCCGCAGAGGCATACTGAGGCTGAGAGCAGGCTTGAGGTCCTGCTGCCAGTGGTCTGTCTCTTTATCCAGTTTTTCGATATGGCTGTATTCGAACAGGATGGTGCTGTAGTTTAAGTGCCATTCCAGTTCGGCATACAGGTCATTCATGCGTTTTTTATAGGCAGAATCCCAAGCTTCAGCATAACTGGTGCTGAGGGCAAGGTAATCCGTTAGTGTCATATCCAGCGTTCCCTGCAAACCTTCTTCGTCTGAGCCGGCAGGTGAATTATCTGCCAGAGTCTCATTGTGATAGTTATTGGCTTTGAGGTCTTGAAGTCTGTATTGGAAGTTATCGTAATATTTGTATCCGGCACCCAGGGTAAGTGATCTGGCGAAGGAGGGAGTCAGATAGATATTGGCATTGGCGTTGATGCCTGTGCCTTCGTGATTGACTCCGCTGTTGTTAAATAGCGAAGTTGCAGCATATTCGACACTGCCGTCATAACCGTCGTCAGCCAGACTCAGCCTGCCGGCATAAACATCCTGCTGATTATAGATTCCGAGCAGATTGAGGGTGCGCATAGTTAGTAGGGAAGCTCCCGCAGTAATGGATTTGGTTACGGGGTATTGGGCGTCAATCCCATAAGCAAGGTCACTGCGGGTGGATTGATTGCGGTTAGGCAGGGCTCCATATAGTGCTTTCAGTTTCAGCTTATCGTCATATTTGACTAGGAAACCGTCCAGCCGCGTGTCTGTATCAAATTCAAGGTCTTCCCAAGCGCGGAAGACCATTCCGCTGCCAAAGCTTTCGGTGATTGTGCCGCCATGCAGCAGCAGATTATCCTTTTCATATTCCAGATAGCGCTCAGTCCAGCGGGTGGAGAGCTTGTTGGGGTCAATATCCGCCAGCAACTGATTCTGGTCGGTGGAGTATTTGGGCAGTTCTGCCAGGAACTTCATGCCAATGGTAAAACTGCGGTAACCCAAAGAAAAGCTGAAAGCATCTCTAAAATATGAATGCAGGGAGTCTTCCGCTGTCCTGTAGATATAGGTCGCCTCATTCAGACCGTTGAGATACAAGTTATCTGCAGCGGAAAGACTAACCGCGATAAGAACCACAAGCAGAATCAGCAGCTTCTTCATCAGTGGCATCCTGTGTTGTTTTCAGGTGCAGCTTCCGGTGCTGTTTCAGCCGGTGGTTCAGCTTGTGTTTCTTCTGCTTCTTCAGGAAGCTGGAGCAGTTCTCTGATAATCTTTTCATACTCAAGTTCAGCTCCCGGCTCATAACCGTCGTGCGCCATCTTGATCACACCTTTATTATCCATGATTATGGTGCGGGGAGGATTGACCACGTTAAGTTTCTTTGCCAGCTTCTTGTCACTGTCGAACAAAGCGACAAAATTATAGTTCATGCTTTTGAGATAGGAGCGTGCTTTCTGCAAGTCTTTGGGGGAATCTATTGATATAACGACCACGGTCAAACTGTCATATTTGTTTGCCAGATCATTCAAAGCGGTCATGCTTTTTTTGCAGGGAACGCACCAGGTTGCCCAAAAATCCACCAGCACCGGACCTTTGTTCAACACTGCCTGCAGCGTAACATCATTGCCGTTCAGATCCGGCAGCTTGAAATCAGGCATGGTGTCTTCTGCCATTAGGAAGGCTGACAGAACAAAGAGCAGGATTGCCAAAATATATTTCATCTGATACCTCGATTTTTTTATTTATGTTTATAGATGTTGATGGGTGCTTCTATGCCGTTGTAAATAGGTGCATTATTGTCAAACTGGTCAGGAGTAACCTGAATCCAGATGGCAAGGTAGCTGTCCACAGGCAGAGCATCCACAAAGGGAAGATTAAAATAAACCGATTGCGCAAGGTCTGCCCCCTGCAGTGATTTGGTGCCTTTGGCAAGCACCACATTGCGGCAAGGGTCTCCTACTGAATTGTTATAACTGGAGACTTTTTCCAGGATTGCATACTTTAGCTTAAACGTATTGGCATCAAGGCTCTGATCCAGCAAATCCAGCCGGATGGAACCGCTCAGAGTCTGACCGTTGATTACATAATCCAGGTTGGTCAGATTGATTTTTGAATCAGTGGCGGCGATTTGAGCTACCAATTGGTCAAAAACTGGCTGAAACTGAGTATCCTGCCCGATTATCAGCCGATTGGTTCCCTGAAAGACGACGCTGGGCATGTCGGGATAACCGTAATAGCCATATACGTCCTGATTGCCGATATCCATCGGGTCGCTCAGATGATATTCCAGATAGGTAAGGTTATAAGGATTCTGAACCTGCAACTCGTGCAGATAACTTTCCACAATCGGACAGTTGGGACAGGTCTGGTAGGTGAAAGTCTCGATAAACACCCTCTGTTTAAACGTTACAGGCGGGCAGCAGGATTCGCGGTTGCCATAAAGCTTCCAGTTGCTGCCGCGTTTGATGATTTCCTCGCCGTAAAAGGTGCTGTCAGCTACTATTACCTTATTGTTGTCAGATGCTGTCAGCCTCCAGGTGACCAGTGCCAGTGTATCTTCTTCCGTAAAAGGTTGAACCGATTGGAACTGCACATTGAAAGCGATGTTCGGGTAACTATCCAGCAAATCCAGGAACCAGGCTTCGCGGTCTGCTTTCTGCTGGCTGTTATGCAGATAATCGTCATCATAAAAAGCCATGACGGCTGCCACATCCGCAGAGTCAGAGGCATCAAAAGCGCTTTGCAGCGGTTCAAACAGCCGGGTTTCGAGATCTTCCTGCGCTGCCGGTTTGAATGCGTGGTCAAACCTGTCGCAGCTTGCGCTCAGCAGTGCCACAAGCATGATCAGGCAATATATCAGCTTATTCATTATTTATCTCCCATTGCTCAGGGAATCTGTTCCAGAGCAGTCTTAACCATCGGAATGGTGATTATTTCCGGGAACAGAACTGGTTCTTTGCCCGGTATCAGTAATACATAAAAGGGAACTCCCGCCCTGCCATATTTCTTCATATATGCTTGCATAACAGGATTTTTCCGGGTAAAGTCACCTCTTACCAGCGCTACGTTTTTAGCTGCGAACGCTTCTTTCATGGTCTGGGTGGTGGTGACTGTCTTTTCATTGGATAGGCAGGTCATGCACCATTTGGCACCGAAATCTATAAACACCGGTTTTCCCTGGCTGACCAAAGAATCGACCAGTTCCGGACTGAAATTAAGCCAGCCTTCAAAGCCTTGTTCCGTGGAAACATTCTCACTGGAAACCGGCTCTGCACTTTTCCCCATGGGAAGGAAAATCCAGGCAGAACCTGCAATGACCAGGATTGCCAGCAGAGTGAATATCCACTGGGTGGATTTTTTGTGCTCAAGGCGCACAAATCTGCCGTAGAGCCAGGTGGCAAAGCCCAGGCAGAGCAGATAAATCAGGACTTTGAGCAGGTAAGCTCCGCCATTTTGCTGATAAACCACGTGCAGCAGCCAGATAGCTGTTGCCAGCAGCAGGAAGCCCATTACTTCCTTGAAGATATTCATCCATTCGCCCGGTCTGGGAATGATTTTCATCAGTTTGGGATTGAGTCCCAGCAGGATAAAGGGCAGTGCCAGTCCCAGTCCGATTAACAGGAAGAAGAGGATGATGAGAACGGGTGGCTGGGCAAAAGCAAACCCCAGGGCAGTGCCCAACATCGGTGCAGAGCAGGGGGTTGCCAGCAGCACGGCAAAGATACCGCTGAAAAAGGAACCGCCGATGCCGCCTTTTCCGGATGCTTTGGTGGCGGCGTTCATGCCGGGAGGGCTGATGATAAAGACATCAAACAAGCTCAGGGCAAAGACAAATATCATCGAGGTCAACACCAGCACAAAAGCGGTATTCTGGAACTGGAAGCCCCAGCCCACTGATTCACCCGCCAGCTTGAGAATTACAATCACAGCCGCCAGCGCCAGGAAGGAAACAAGAATCCCTCCGGTATAGGCGAAGGAATGCTTCATAATCACGGATTTATCTTCATGCGCCTGTTTAACAATGCTCATCGCTTTGATGGAAAGCACTGGCAGCACGCAGGGCATAATATTCAGGATAATGCCGCCCAGAAACGCCATGAGCAGATACTTCCAGATGTTGCCGGAAGTCTTTTGCACCGGTGTCTGAGCCGGCAGAGGTTGAGCCGAGGCAGAGGTATCCGCAGGCTGAATGCTGTCTGCTGGTTCCGTTGTGACGGCAGTTGTAACAGCTTCCGGTGTGGCAATGTTGAGGATAAAATCTTTGGTCACTGTTTCCGGAGCTTCGCAGGAGCCGGTGTCAAAACAGATGTTATAACCCATTTCCGCTTGCACAGCCAGTTTCCCGCCCTTGGCGTCAGCTTTGACGGTAAAGGGCAGCTTCAAAGTGATTTTCCCCGTGTATTGCCATTCGCCTTCATCAGTCCTGACAGCCGGTTCGGGATAGGCGGTCTTGCCGAAGCTTAGTCCCACAGCAGCAGCTTTCAGATAAAAGTAGTCTTCCTCACCCGGGATATATGACTGGTGCATCCCCGGGGGGATTATCATCTCTGCTCTGACAAAGCCCTTGTCACCCGGTTTGAGTTCCGGGGCTGAAAGACTCAGCGTCACCTTGGCGGTGGCAAACAGTCCTCCTGCCAGCCAGAGCAATGCCAGCAGCATCAAGAATGTTCTGGTTTTCTTCACCTGCATTTCCTCATATTTATTTTTTTCGATTT
Organism: Candidatus Cloacimonadota bacterium; assembly: GCA_027318525.1. Classification (GTDB taxonomy): domain Bacteria; phylum Cloacimonadota; class Cloacimonadia; order Cloacimonadales; family Cloacimonadaceae; genus UBA5614. The sequence goes on from DAHVPA010000018.1 coordinate 9,981, forward strand.
ATTACTTACTAATCCTTATTATATTTATGCAGATTTTATTCCATTAAGAATCACTAATCAGTCAAGGAAAACTATCTTATATCATCCCGGCGGTATGGGCAAGTCACAACCTGCCTTTGTGAAGAGCTTGCTTGTCAGCAATGAGGTAACTTTCTTAACTGCTGTTAACCTACCCGCCACAACCTTTTCGAATAGACTTCCCTGAGAGTCTGCAGAGACTAAGTCTCTGTATACTCTCTGCAAACTCTCTGCTCAGATTGTGCCCGGTAAACAAATCCGTTAAGAAGTCCTGATTGCCATCCTATTCGTCATCCCTGAGCAGATCGGGGTCCTCAGATAGCATAGCTGTCCGGAGTGAAAGAATGGTATCCAAGCTGTTTATAACCTCAAAGATACTACGGTACGAAGCAATGCTAAGATTGCTTAGCTTGCATAGACATTGTGAATTCTTATTTCTTAATTAACACAGACTAGCCTGTGTCCATCCTCCTGCCTGATCCCTGCGCCAGGGCGCAACTATTAAACAAGGGGATAGTCACATCTGAGCAACTCTCAATTAAGGGTTGGTAATGTCTTGCTGCTTGACAATTTTATCCTTTGTTGAAAATTAGAGATAAAGGAGTTTTCCATGGCAAAGGTAACTGTTTCCAACATAAACAAGATATATGACAATGGCTTTCAGGCGGTTTACAATGCCTGTTTTGTGGCTGAAGATAAAGAATTTGTGGTGCTGGTGGGACCCTCCGGCTGTGGCAAGACCACCATCCTGCGCATGATTGCGGGTTTGGAGAGCATCACTTCCGGCGAGATTAAAATCGGTGATACATTGGTCAATAACGTCCTGCCCAAGGACCGCGACATTGCCATGGTCTTTCAGAATTATGCCCTTTATCCGCACATGACTGTGTATGAAAACATGGCGTTTGCCCTCAAACTGCGTGGTGTATCCAAAGCTGAAATCGATAAGAAAGTGATGCATGCAGCAGGTTTGCTGGGCATCGAATCCATGCTGCAGAGCCGTCCGGGACAGCTTTCCGGCGGTCAGAGGCAAAGGGTTGCCCTGGGTCGCGCCATTGTCCGCAATCCCAAGGTCTTTTTGTTTGATGAGCCGCTTTCCAACCTCGATGCCAAGCTGCGCGTGCAGATGCGTTCTGAAATCGTCAAGCTGCACCAGCAACTGGAAAACACCATGATTTATGTAACCCATGACCAGACCGAAGCCATGACCATGGCGGGCAAAATCGTGGTGATGAAAGACGGCGTCATCCAGCAGATTGATGTGCCCCTGACTGTTTACAACCATCCTGCCAACCTCTTTGTAGCGGGCTTTATCGGCAGCCCTGCCATCAATATCATAGAAGGCAGCCTCAAAGCCGGCAAAGACGGTCTGGACTTTGTCTGTGCTGATTTTTCGCTGGCGCTTACCCCGCAGCAGAGTGAGTTGCTTGCCGCTTACAAGGATAAGGACATCACCTTCGGCATCCGTCCCGAAGATATCTATGATTCCCGCTTTGACACTCTGGTTGCCCAGCCCCGTAAAATTGAAGTAGTCTGCGAAATCATCGAACCACTCGGCAATGAATACATCGTTTATTTGAAATCATCCAGCTATAAATTCACCGCCCGTTTTGACCCCAAAGACCTGCCTCCCAAGGGGACTCCCTTCTCCGTCACTATGGAGATGGCAAAGGTGCATTTCTTTGATAAGGATACCGAAGTCTGCCTGATATAACCTGACAGGAGCATCATGAACAGATTGGCGCGCTGCTTGGTTGCCTTATTATGGCTGGTGACAGGTGCCGCTGCTCTTCACAGCCTCGAATCTTTACCGGTGATAAATCCTGTCCTGCTTGCCACCGGAGGACTTTCCGCCCTGACTGATGACCCTGCCGCTTCTGTTCTCAATCCGGTTGCGGGGGAAGGCGGAGTTTCCACATCCACCGGCTGGATTCACAAACTGAATGAGCTCAGCCAATATGACATTGCCTCCGTTCTCAGCTTTCAGAGCAACAGCATGTTTGCCGGCTGGCAGGCACTCAATCATGACGATTACAAACGTCAGGACATCCGTTTCGGCATCCGCTGTTCCTATGCCTTTTTCCGCGCCGGAGTGGGATACAAGCTCATGTTTGACGAGATTCCCGGCTATGGCAGCGCTCGGGATGAAAGGCTGACTGCCGGACTAAGGCTCAAATACCGTAAAGCCACCTTGGACATAGGCTCCGAACACCGCCTGCCCATTGATGATACCAACCGGCTCAATTGCGGCAGCTTTAATCTCTGTCTGGCGCAAAAGCTGGAAGACAGTTTCGTCCTGGCGGCGGGGTTGGAAACCTGCAAATCTGAAGGCAATCATTATAAACTCGGATGCCGCTATAAAATCACGCCCAACTTCTCCGGCATCACGTCCTGGACCAGCAATCCCGGACGCTTTGGAGTAGGCACCACCTTCAACCTTGGCACGCTCCGCATCTCCTATGCCCTGCAGACACATCCCGAGCTGGATTGGAGCCACACAGTCGGCATCACGCTCATGTTTCCGTAAATCCCGCATTTTTAAGTCGGATTTTTCCTTACTAATTCCCTTAGTGTTGATTCAATTTTTAAGAATATAACCTGTGAGGAAGATATGAGGATTTTGCGCAGTAATGCGTTTCTTCTGCTCTTAATTGTAATGCTTATACCGGCATTTTTGTATGGTTCGCAGCTTGATTACAGTATCGACAGTATAACTGTCTCTGACCCGATAGATTTATTTGAATATGATTATCCGGAGCTTACAGAACTGTCCTATGACGATTACGATCTTAAGGTATGGCTACCGAAACCTGGTTATAATGCATCTTTACAAAAAGAACCCGCCCTACTACTGGAAACACGGCATAACTATATTCCTCACCGCAAGTACCTGACCAACCGCTTTCTGCTTATTCCGGAGCATAATACTACCGGCTTTGTACCCAATGCGTATGTGGTTTATTACCAGAAATTGCGTAAAGCATATTATCCGGAAAACATCGGTCAGGCTGGGCTGTTTTTTACTTCTGCAGGACTGGTCAAACAAGTTGTCTTGGGCAGTTATAGTCTCAAAGCAGGGGAAGGTCTTTGCCTGGGCAATCATTCGAGTAAAAACAATGAAAACTATGGTATATACAAAGCTTTTACATTATCGCATCCTGTCATGAGCGGGGCTGCAGTTCAGCTTCAATATCATAAACTGGAAGGAGTGATCTGGCTTGCTCAAACAGAGCGCCTTGCCGCGATGGAAGGCGATAAAATCCTCAAGCTCTATGAATCCCTCATCAGCGACCTGAAGGACAAGGATAAAATCCAGGAGAAAACCAACGGCATTATAACTTCATACAGCTATAGAAAGAACAAGCTTGGTTTCCATTATTACCGGCAGGATTACAGCAAGCAGTTTGCCGATTCCACCCTTATTCCCGTTTCCGATGTCTTTGGCATATGGGGATTATTCAAGAGCCGAGAGTATTCACTCAGCGCAGAGGCAGACCTGATAGATAACAAGTTAGCCGGTGGAGGCAATTTTAAATATCATAACAGGAAATGGGTCCACACTTTACGTTATATCTACAGACCGGATACGGGTCCGCTGTCCTTTTCCCGCACCAAACAGGTATTCGGGCAAAAGACTGGAGCCCAGGAGATAAGCTGGGATGCCCAATATGCCCCTGCAGAGCACTTAATCCTGATGACAAGAATCGCTGCCTATAATGAACTAAACCGGGATATTGAGACCAAGTGGAAGGAAAGGCTGATTCTGTCTGCCGAATGGAGGGATAACACCCATAGGACAGGACTTACCTGGTATCGTTTCCAAAGGGATGCGGTGTCTGCCTATGATTCACTTGGAACTGAGATTTTACCTACGCAAAACAGGCTAAAGGCGCATTGGTATCAGGACCTAAACTGCTTTCTTGAGGTTGGTTCTGTCATCCAATACCAGCACTATCTTGACAGGAACTTCTCTAAAAACGGATTTACCCTTCAGCAGTTCCTGCTTTACCGTTACAAGACATTACGTGCCAAGATAACTTATCTTGGCAGAGTGAATCAGAAAAGCAGCTATGTGCCCTCGGAATACCTGGCAGACGAGGAACTCCTCCTTCAGGGCGGCTCTGATTCCGCTCTGCGTTTGAAGGCTGATTACAGAATCGGTAAGCTGATCGATTTGGGACTGGGCACCTATTTCCCTTTCAAAAAAACAGAAAGCCGCTCATTCAGTCTTAACCTTAGGACTGCTTTCTAAACAAATCCCATTCTTATCATCCATGCTTGCTGCGAGGGGTTATCGAGGGCTAACCCCACGCTGACCCCTCGTTGACCCTTCGCAGCGATTATGCAAAAACAGCAGTTTTATCCTCAATAAAAAAGCCGTCAGGAGACTTCCCCGACGGCTGTATTATCTGATGCTACAATTTATTTAAGCCGGCTGCGGATGTCCAGTTCCACTGCGGCGGCAATTTCTTCTATGCGGCTGAGCAATTTCTCGGCACGGGAAGTGATGTCTTCGATAAATTCGGGGGTGGTGACGCCTTTGATATTAATCATGATGTTGTAATAAGCGGCTTTAGCGCCGGTCAGAGCAGTCAGAGCGCCGACTCCGGCATCGGAAAGGGCGTTGATGTTGCCGATTTGCGCCACCTGCTGAGCCAGTTCCACCGCGGCAAGGGAAAGCTCCAGAGTTTCAAAAGGGGCGAGGATGGCTTTTTGGGTGGTTTCTTCAATTTTGGCATTGCGCAGAGCGATTTCCTCGTCTGTCTTTTTGGGCAGGCGCATGGCATCCATCAGCAGATTGAAAGCGTCTGTATCCTTGTCAATACCCTGCAGGGAAGCGTCTTTGACGACCTGTGCCTTTTCAGCCAGCAACAGGGCTGCTTCCCTGACCTGCTCATAACCTTTTTTATCCACGGTCAGGTTCGAAACCATCGCTGTCAGAGCACCGCTCATAGCTGTGCAAAGCGCTGCCACACTGCCGCCTCCGGGAGCGGGTGAATCAGTGGAAAGCAAGTCGCAGAAACCGGTCAGGCTAAGATTGACCAAAGCCTCGGGACGCGCTATGGCATACTCGATGACCTTTTTATCCAAATCAAACGGACCCAGGTCGGTCAGACCCATGCTCTGCACGGCTGTTTCCATCACCATACGCTCAGGAATGCCGGCGCTTTCTCCCAGACGCTTCAGATAATAGGTTCCCGCATCCAGCAGAGCGGCTTTGGGAATCAGTCCAACCAGTTCGCTGCCTGTCACCTGAATGCCCATTTCGGCTGCCAGTTCGCGCACTTTCTCCAAAACGATGTGAGGCGGGGTGACTTTGTAATTGGTCAGGTTGATGCTTATCTGGGCGCGCTTGAAGCCTTCGATATACCAGCCGACTGCTTTGCAGGACTGGAATAAACCGGGGATGATGACCTTGTTGCCGTCTGCATCCTTGAGTTGCTTGCCGTCAGGTCCTTTGGCAGGTCTGCCGCTTTCGCGGATGGTCAGTGCCAGCTCATGGGCTTTCTTTTTATCTCTGGTGTTGAGGTTGATGTTGTAAGCAATGAGGAATTCGCGGGCACCAATGGCAGTGGCACCGCTTTTGGCATTGAATTCATGCGGACCGAAATCTGGCTTCCAAGCGGGGTCTTTGG